>CAIRTM010000001.1 GCA_903881505.1 uncultured delta proteobacterium
AAAGGGTGCCCCCAAGGGCGAAGCGGTCAAGACTGGAAGCCTTGACTCAAACGCCCCTGCGTTTCGCGGCCTGCGGCTCCCCTTGCCAGGCACATTCTCAAGGGGTCGTTATGAACTCGCACATCCGGGCGCTCAGACAGCATAACGACCGCATCCTTGATAATGCACCCGGCTCGGCTGTGAAACGATGGGGTTTAAAAGTCAAAAGCTAAATCTAAGGGCTTTTAGAAGCAGGATTTCTCAGTCGCTTCGCTTCTTCGAAATGACTATGTTTTAAATTTTAGTGTTTTAAAACCCCGTTGCAGCGATGCCCTCACAAAAGCCATGTCCACGGCGGCGGCACTGTACGGACGAAGAATTTTTCGCCCCTGCCCGGGCGGCCGCGGGGGGACCGCCCCTGCGGCATGCGCGCCCGAATGTGCGGGCCGTTCACAGGCACGGTACAAAAAAGGCAGGGCCTTCTTTGACCCTGCCTGTGCCGGTGACGTTTTTATCTGCCCTTAAAACTCCGGCGGCAGGGTTACCGGCCGGGCGGAGTTCAGGGCATTGCCGAACACGTTCAGCCCGAAGCCGACCCTGCCGCTGCCGGTGATGTCGGCGCCCTTGATCCGGATCGAGTATGTGCATTTCACCGTGTCGAATTGAGCGCTGACATACGCGTTGCCGGCGTCGATGCTTTTACAGCTGTAGCTGCCATTGCGCAGCAGGAAATCGCCTCCGGGAACCGTGAACGCATCAGGCCCCAGCGTGATGATAAGCGGCCGGGTCGGGCTGAACGGACCGTCAACGGTAAACCCGCCGGAAATCCTGATGGAGTCGGTGCCGGGGGCTGCGCCCTTCCTGGCCGCGGCCCTGTCCACATTCAGCACGTCTTTTACGCCCATCAGAAGCGGCAGCGGGCAGGGTCTGGCGCCGTTGACGATGCCTTCATCCATCTGCACCCGGGCGGCATAATCGCCGAACTGAATCGTTACGGTAACCGGGCAGCTCACACCGGTCAGGTCCGTGCTGCCGGCTGAAAATTTCATCAGACCGGTGGCGCTGTCAAAGGAAAATGCCTTCATCGTATCTTTCGGGGATTTGTAGGCGCCCCTGACAAGCGTTGCCGCCGTGACCGGGAAGGCAAAGGCGATTTCAGCAGGGTCTGGAACATCCGCAGCATCAATGGTTACAATAATGCGGCCACCCAGGGCTGCATTGAAATCAGCCGCTGTGGCGTCCATCCAGCCTGAGAACTGTATGCTGTCAGAAGCGTCGGTTTTACCGGCCTTGACCGTGGCCTTGCCGATGCGTGCAGTGCCCGCGGGGACACAGACAGTACCTGAGCATGTGTAGCCGGGATCGCAATGCGTGTTGTTGAGGCACTCCACGCAACTGTCGGTTGCTTCATTGCACACCGGAGAAGCGCCGCCGCAGGGGTTTACACCGGCAGAGCATGCACCCGCTGCGCAGGTTTCCGCGCCGGTGCAGAACCGGCCGTCCGAGCAGTCGGCATTGGTGCGGCATTCGACGCACACGTTGCCTACGCAGACATCATCGCACTGCGCGTCGCTCATGCATTCCACGCAGCGGTCGCCCGCCTCGTCGCACACCGGTGTTGCGCCGGAGCAGGGAGGACTGCCCGCGCTGCAGCTGCCGGCCGCTTCGCTGCACGCCTCTGCGCCGTTGCAGTAGGCCCCGTCGTCGCACGCAGGCGGCGTGCCCGCGGCGCATGCGCCCGCCGCGCAGGTCTCGGCTCCGTTGCAGTAGAGGCCGTCAGAGCAGTCGGCATTGCTGCGGCACTCAACACAGGCATTGCCTACGCAGTATGCTCCGCCGCAGTCCCCATCCCCCAGGCATTCTACGCACCGGTTGGTATCCTCGTCGCAGAGGTAATGTGCACACGGGTTTCCAGACGATATGCAGGTTCCGTGCGCGCATATCTCCGGGCCGGTGCAGAACAGGGTATCGTCCGGGCAGTCGGTGTCGGCGGCACATTGGCCGCATTCACCGGTTGAGGCATTGCATACGGTGCCTTCCGGGCATTCAGGGCAGCCGGGGCTCGGGTCGCAGGCATTGCCAAGCCCGTCTCCGTCATAGTCAAGCTGGTCGGGGTTTGCAGCATCAGGGCAGTTGTCCTCGCCGTCAACCGTGCCGTCAGAGTCGCTGTCGCGGTATCCCTCCGTGGCGCTCACGGCAAAAAAAAACCTGCCAACGTCCTGTGAGCCGGGCTCTGTCGCGGTGTCTATATCAAGGCTGAGGCAGCTGCCGGCAAAAGAATACCGGCTTGCCTGCTGCCATGCAGCAGTGCCGTCTGTCCAGTAGGCCGCTGAAGAGCTGTCCACGTACCTGCACAGATCAAGCGCCAGGGCCCGTTCACCCGCAAGGGGGGCATCCCAGGGCATCATGGCGAGGTAGGCATAGGGATCATCTGATACGGTTTCCTCAACAGGCGACTGGCTGAAGGAGGCAACAGCAACTTTCGAGCCCGGAACGGAGCCGCCCGCGGCTTCAAGCGGGGCCAGGGCTTCAACGGGTGAGAGGGCTGCGCCAAGGCTTTCAAGCCCGACCGTGCCGAGGAAGGGCTTGAAAAGGCTGGTCTTGAAGCAGCCCCCGCCTTTGAGAAGGGCTCCCCGGCCTGAGTCAAAGCTCAGCCCTGAACATGCGTCGAACTGTGCCGCCCGGCCCACAAATGACGGGCCCGTATCATCGCCCCACCAGTTCATGCGGGCATCAACAGGGGAGCTGCTCAGGTTTTCAATGCCAACCATGCCAGGCTGCGGTGGGCTTTCTTCTGGGGCAACGAGGTTGTTAAAGTGCAGATGCGTTCCTGAGACGTGTTCATCAACCGCAACGGCAGTATCATAGCCGCTGTCTGCCGCTATTGAAAAACCCATGACCGTGGCGTCATTGCGGCGTATATATACAGCTGCCTGCCTGGTAGAGCCGTCTTCGCTGACATAATCAACAGGAGCGCCTTGTATGACCGGCATCGCATTGCTGCCGGTCCTGCTGCCGATGATCGTCAGGCCGGGTTTCCAGATCTCAAAGCCGCCGTAGCTGCCGGGCGCAACCGTAACGGCCCCCCCCTCCTTCACCGCTGCAATGGCGTCGGCTATGGTGCTGTACTGGCCATCGGCCCTGACTTCAACGGTGTCCTGCGGCTCGACGAGCCAGTGCACGGTGTGCGCTGGATAACCGCCGGTGTACGTGAACGTGATTTTACCATCAGCATCAGAGAGACAAACGCCGCCGGGACAGCCGGTGATGTCAGCTCCCAGGACTGAATCCACGGTAACCGTATAGCGAGTGTCCGGCCTGAGATCTCCGATAGTATGAACAGTATTGCCGACTGAAGAAGAGGCCCCGCCCTCTGTCCAGGCTTTGGCACGGGCGCCGTCTGTCTGCCAGTCGGTAATTTG
>CAIRTM010000002.1 GCA_903881505.1 uncultured delta proteobacterium
GTCACCGCAGCGGCGGCGATGCCCCTCCAGCGCCGCGCTGCCAGCATCACGATCACCGGGCCCAGCCCGAGCTGCGGCTTGAAGAACAAAAGCCCGAGCGCCAGGCCCGCCGCGACGTCTCTGCCTCGCCGCAGGCCAAGAAGCCACGCCGTCAGCAGGGCGAGGCTCAAGGCGCTGTTCTGGCCATACAGGAACCAGATAATGGTCGGGAAGAACAGCCACGGCAGCAGCAGGCTCTCGCGCAGCGACAGCGGCCGCTCCGGGAAAGAAGCCGCGCGAAGCCATCTCGCGGTGAGCAGCAGGCAGCCCAGCCCGAAGCCCCACCACAGCGCGAGCGCACCCAAATACGGCAGCCGCGCCAGCGGGACCATGGCCACGGCGTAGAAGGGCGGGTTGACAAAGGGATGGATCAAATCCGTCTTCACGGGCGCGATGAGCTGGTCGAGGCGGCGCTTCTGCGCGGAGCTGTAATAGAGCTCGGACGCCCTGCCCTCGAGGACCATGCGCCCGCCGATCCAGAAGGCGCTGAAGTCTGCGCCGACGATGGTCCGGGACACGTCGGTGATCCCCGGGCCCACCAGCAGTGAAACCCCGAAGGCGATCCCCAGGAGAAGGGCGATGGTGCGCGGGTAGACCCGGCAGCGCCATGGGGTCAGCCAGTCCGCGAACGACGCCTCCAGGCGCCTCAGCGCCGCCATTGGCCGGCTTGACATCTGGTCCATCGTCGCTGCCTCCGGGCACCGCACTGCCTGCGGTTTATCTGCTCAGCATCATCTGCCTTCTACCTGTTTGGGCTTGTCAATCCTGCAGACCTGACCCCGCTACCTTACTCTTTGAAATGACTGCTTAGTGGCTTTTGACTTTCAACCCCATCGTTTTGCAGCCGAGACGTGTGCATGAGCGCGGATACGAACGGCACGCTGTCTGAGCACCCGAATGTGCGAGTTCGTGCCGTTCCCGCGATCATGTGCCCGTCGAGGGAATCCGCCGCAGGCGGACGCGAAACGCCGGGGCGTCGTTTCTTGGGTATCACCTTTCTTTAGACGAGTAAAGAAAGGTGATGGCAGTTTTTTAAGTTTCCGGGTGCCGGACCAGAGTCCGGCAGCAATCAGTATACATTCGTTGCGATCCCCTCAGCACTCCCGGCTACTCCGGCCTGAACACCACGCAACCGAGAGGCGGAAGGGTTATTTCGATCGAATGCTCGCGGCCGTGGCAGGGATGCGCCGCCGAGCGTACTCCGCCGAGGTTGCCCATGTTGCTGCCGCCGTAAAGCTCGGAATCGCTGTTGATGACCTCGCGGTAAAAGCCCGGGGCAGGCACGCCGATGCGGTAGCGCGCCCGCGGCACAGGCGTGAAGTTGAAGATACAGACGAGCAGGTCATCGCGGTTGCGGGCGCGCCTGGCAAAGGAGACGATACTGTCGTCGGCATCGCTGAAATCGATCCACTCAAAACCGGCGTACTCAAAATCGAGCTCATACAGGGCAGGCGAACCGGTGTAGAGCCGGTTCAGCTCGCGCACGTAGTCGTTCAGCTTGCGATGCGGGTCCCAGGCAAGCAGGTCCCAGGGCAGGCTGCCGCTGTAGTCCCACTCCGACCACTGGCCGATGTCGATGCCCATGAACAGCAGCTTCTTGCCCGGATGCATGAACATGTAGCCTAGAAGCGCGCGCACGTTGGCGAACTTGCGCCAGTCATCTCCCGGCATGCGCCCGAGCAGCGAGCCCTTGCCGTGCACGACCTCGTCGTGCGAAAAGGGCAGCACGAAGTTTTCATAAAAGCTGTACATCAGCGCGAACGTCAGCTGGTTGTGATGAAACTTGCGGTGCACCGGGTCCTTGGAAACATAGGTCAGCATGTCGTGCATCCAGCCCATGTTCCACTTCAGGGCAAAGCCGAGGCCGCCGAGAGAGGTCGGCCGCGATACGGCCGGCCACGCGGTTGATTCCTCGGCGATCATGAGGACGCCCGGATGATAGCCGTAGACGATCTCGTTCAAACGCTTGATGAAGTCGATGGCCTCGAGGTTTTCGCGGCCGCCGTACCGGTTGGGTATCCAGTCGCCATGCTCGCGTGAATAGTCAAGGTACAGCATGGAGGCGACCGCGTCCACGCGCAGGCCGTCAACGTGGAACTGCTCGAACCAGTACAGGGCGTTGGCCGTGAGAAAATTGCGCACCTCGTTGCGGCCGTAATTGAACACCAGCGTGCCCCAGTCCGGGTGCAGGCTCTGGCGCGGGTCAGCATGCTCATACAGGCATGTGCCGTCAAAGCGGGCAAGCGCGTGCTCGTCGGTGGGGAAATGCGCCGGCACCCAGTCAAGAATCACGCCCAGGCCGTTTTGATGGCACTGGTCGATGAGGTAGCGCAAATCATCAGGCGATCCGTACTGCGCCGCGGGGCTGTAATAGCCCGTCACCTGGTAGCCCCAGGAAGGGTCATAGGGATGCGTGGCAAGCGGCATGAACTCGATGTGCGTGTAGCCCGTGTCCTTCACATACGCGATCAGCTCGTCGGCCATGGCGCGGTAGTTCGGGTCGCCGCCGCCTGCGGGCCGCTTCCACGAGCCGAAATGCACTTCATAAATCGAGATCGGCCGGTCAAGCGGCAACCGTGCGTCGCGCTGCGCTATCCAGCCCTTGTCTGCCCAACCGTAGGCGGAAGGAACGCCGGTGACCGAGGCGGTGCCGGGCCGGGCCTCAGAGCTTTGCGCATAGGGATCGGCCTTGACGGTGATATGGCCGTCGGCAGTGCGGATTTCGTACTTGTAGAGTTCTCCCGCTTTGATGCCGGGAAGGAACAGCTCCCAGACCCCGCTTGCGCCGCGCACCCGCATGGGATGGATGCGGCCGTCCCAGTTGTTGAACGAGCCGACCACGCTGACGCGCTTCGCGCTCGGGGCCCAGACCGAAAACAGGAACCCTTCAACGCCGCGCACCGTTGTCGCATGCGCGCCCATTTTTTCATACACCTTCTCATGATTGCCCTCGGCAAACAGGTGCAGGTCAAAGTCGGAGAGCACCGGGGGGAAGCAATACGGATCGTCCAGCACCACCTCGACCCCGCCGGGATAGCTCACGCGCAGGCGGTAATCGAAAAATTCCGTCTCCCCTGCAAGCCGCGCCTCGAACAGCCCTGCCTTGTGAATTCGGTCCATAGCTGCGGGCTCGACTCCCTCACCGGAGCCGATCAGCCACATGGCCTCAGCATTAGGGCGGAACGCGCGCACAACCAGCCCGCCGCCTGCCGGATGCATGCCCAGCACCTCGAACGGATCATGATGCTCGGCATTGACAATCTTTTTTATTACCTGCTGTGACAGCCCTGCGCGCATATTTATTTCTCCCTTCAAAACGATCGGAACTATCTGCTGTCACGCAGGGTGCGCCGTGCGCACCGAATACAATACAATCCACGATGGTGCGCACGGCGCACCCTACAGTCTGCAGGCCTGACCAGCGAAGCCTAACCCGACAATGCAGATAAATCAACCGGCATTTTTTTACTGTACGCACCCGCCCCTAACCTGGTGTTAGTTCACTACATATTCCGCGTGTTGTTCTTCGGCAGTAAAGCCGATTTTGCGTTTGGGCTTAGCTGACCCCGAAAGCTGCCCATGATAATTAATATTGACGCCTCTCTTCAAGGTCACAGATTGTGCCCTTGAATGCATCCGCCCCGGGCCTCTTTCCGGTCAGCTGAAAAAAAACTAAAAGCGACAGATTTATTTCACCATGCCGCTATGACGGCACCGTGCTCGGTAAAAACGGAGGGCAATCCCCGTGAAAATTCAAGATTCATAAGGTGGTCGCAATTTGCGACCACCTCAGCCTTTTCCTGTGCCGTAAGCTGAAACATGAAATCCGCAGGAAAACGGTCTTTGTTCCTTTTCACCTGTTCGTTAAGCCGCTTTGTAGAGACGCCGTACAGCCGCGCGAGGTCGGCATCGATAATGACTTTTTCGCCTCTCATGTAAAAAATAATGCTTTCAGTGCTTTCATTCGGAACAAGCTGTTGTGAAGACTCCATAAAGCCCCTCCCTTGTATGAAATTTTAACAAAACGAGACGGGTTTATCTTTCACCATGCGGCCATGACGGCGCATGGCCTCGCCAAAAACCGTTTGATGAGCAATCCGAAGGTGCAGCCCCGATAATCAAAAATGTTTTCCGACGGAACGGAAAAATATGGACAATCCATGACAATATGAATTCATTTCATTAACGTACAGTTTAATTCCCCGGTTATCTCTTGCCCGCGGCGGCCGGCATGCGCTATTGCGGGCTGATCTTACCCCTTTTCCTCTCTTTTTACTGCACGACAAATCTGCCTACAGCCCGCGCAGGGCTTCCGGCCGCAACGCGCTCCTGTCCCGGCTTGCGAGCAGGCGGTCAAGCTGAGCCAGCAGGGCCTGTTTATCATGCGGCAGCCGGGCCTGAACCGGAAAATAGTTCGAGGCGTGGTTGGAGAAAAAAAGGCAGTTTTTCAGTTCTGACCCGGCGATTATTTCGCGCAGCTCTTCGAGCAGTTCAAAGGTTCCGGGAAGCTCGAAGCGGCCGTGGCGCATGTCCTCGTGCAGGGGCGTATCAGGAACGACCATCAGGGTCAGGGCGGCCGCGTGATTGGGCTGCATCCGGTTAAGCACCGCTATGGTCGCGCGCGCATGCTCGCTGCTGCGCCTGACTCCGCCCAGGCCCAGCAGCACGGTCACATTCAGCTTGATGCCGGCTTCCCGCACCCGGCGTGCGGCCAGCACCATCTCATCCGGGGTGGAGCCCTTGTGAACGGCTTTCAGCGTTTCGGCATCGCCCGATTCAAGCCCGAGATAGACGATGCCGAGCTTCAGGGCCCGCAGCTGCGCCAGTTCTTCGGGAGTGCGTTTTAAAATGCTTTTTGCATTGCCGTAAATGCCCACGCGCTGCAGCTTCGGAAAAACGTGGTTCAAGCGCTCAAGGATCGCTGCCAGATGCGCTGAGGGCAGGATCAGAGGGTCGCCGTCGCACAGGAACACGCGGCGCACGCCCGGGCCGTATGCTGCAAGGGCGGCATCGATATCCTCGAAAACCGATTCAAGCGGCTTGATGCGGAATTGTTTCGCCTTGAAGGCCGGGCAGAAGGTACAGCGGTTATGCGAGCAGCCCACGGCCACCTGCAGGATCAGGCTGTCGGCTTCGCTCGGCGGGCGGACGATCAGGCCGTCATAGCGCATGGTCGTCAGGCAAGCAGCGCGCGGATCGCCTCGGCAAGGCGCTGCTGCTCGAGCACATCCTGATCGCCGGTCAACATGTTCTTAAGGGTCGCCCGGCCGTCGCGGGCCTCGTCCGGGCCGAGCACGACCACGGCCGGAATGCCGCGCGAGGCGGCATACGAGAGCTGCTTTTTAAGCTTGTCGGGCGCAAGGTAGAGCTCGGTGTTCAAACCGGAGCGGCGCAGCAGGGCCGCCAGCCTGACCCCATCATCCATAAGGTCGGCGCTGAACTGCGTGACCAGCACCTGCGTGAGGCTGCCGGCCTGGTTGTGCATGCCCAGCTCCTCCATGACGGTCACCAGCCGCTCGAGCCCGAAGGAAATACCCGTTGCGGGCATTGACTGCTTCGTAAACAGGCCGATCAGCCCGTCATAGCGGCCGCCGCCCAGGATGCTGCCGATGCGCGGCTCGGTGACTACCACCTCGAAAATCGGGCCCGTGTAGTAGTCAAGCCCGCGCGCAAGCGAGATATCTTTTTTATAGTAGCGCCCGTCGACCCCGTCGGCCGCCAGCATGCGGGAGATCAGCTCAAGTTCCGCAAGCCCGGCTGAGCCATCCCCTGAGCCGGCCAAGAGCGCGGCGACCGCCTCAAAATTATCGCCGCCGGCCAGCAGATGATCGCGCACAATGCGTCCGGCATCGCCTGCGAGCAGGCCCCGGGCCTGCATGTCCTGCAGCACGGCATCAGGGCCGGTCTTGTCAAGTTTGTCAAGCGCGCGCAGGAAATCGGGGATGCGCTCCGTGGCGATGCCCAGGCGTTCGGCGAGCGCATTCAGGATCTTGCGGTTGTTGATCCTGATCAGGTAATTATCAAATCCCAGCGCCTGCAGCACCGTGTGCGCTACGCACAGCAGCTCGGCGTCGGCGCAGGCTCCGCTCTCGCCGATGATATCGATATCGCACTGGTAGAATTCGCGGAAACGGCCCTTCTGGGGCTTATCGGCGCGCCAGACCGGCGCGATCTGATAACGCTTGAACGGCTTTGGCAGCTGATACATGGCTGCCACGCGCGCCAGCGGTATGGTAAGGTCATAGCGCAGCGCAACGGCCCTGCCGCCGCGGTCCTCGAAACGGTAGATCAGCTTGTCGCCCTCCTCGCCGTACTTGCCCTCAAGCGTGCGGGCGTACTCCAGGCAGGGCGTGTCAAGCGGCACGAAGCCGTAGCGCTCGAAAATAGCGCTCATCGTGGCCATAAGACGGCGGCGCAGCATCATCTGCTGCGGGAGAAAATCCCGAAAGCCTTTGGGTATCTGGGGCTCTATCATGGTGCCGTATCCCCGCAAAGGAACATCATACGTAGTGTATACACCGCTGAGCAGGCGGCGTGCGGCCTGCTCAGCCGTTCACGGCTTTTCCAACGGCAGGGCCGCCTTTTTTGTCCTCGAGGGACTTCTTGAAAATCTCAAACGCCCGGTCAATCATCCTTGAGCAGAAGGGGTCGCGCGCCGGATCATGCTGCGATGCCGCAAGATTCTGGGCAGCAGCCAGGGCAGCGCGTGCCTGGTCAGCATACCCCTTTGCATGCATAATAAAAGCCAGCTCTTCGAGCCTGCGCTTGAACACGTGCCTGCGCCCCGCCGTGAAAAAAGAGGCCAGCGCTTCGGCTGCGCAGGCACGCGCCTGCCCGGGGATATCGCCCGTGCGTTCAGCGGCCTGCCGGGCAAGCGCCTCCCAGCTGCTCTTTCCTTCAGGCGTAACGATAAACCAGAACGCGGCCTCCATAGCATCCGCAAGCGCGCCCGTGTCAGGGGAGGGATCAAGCGCCGCGACCGCATCAGCGCTGAGCACGCCATAAATCGCCGGTGCTGTTTGATGACCGATGCAGCCTGCGAAATGCGCCTCAAGCTGGGCAACAGTCGCGGGAACGATCCTGCCCTGGCTGCGCGCAATCTCAACGGCCTCCATGGCCAGCGCAAGGCAGTGCCCGGTTTCGATCTCGCGGAAATCGGACTTTGTATCCTGGAGCAGCTTTTTAATCAGCTGGGATGATTCGCCCCGGATGGCGGCGAAGACATCAAAGGTATGAACGCCGCTGGAATCATTGGTCACCATGTGAAAAACCTTTGATTCATGCGGGCTGACCGGCTTCACGAGAAACAGTATCCGGTAACCTTCGGCGTCAATGGTGGAGGCAAAAGCGCGTGCCGGGGCCAGCCCCGCGGACTGGAACACCGGGGCGCTTTTCTCCCCCGCCTGCGGCAGCGCCACGCTGATGCCTTTCTGGGACAGGGCCCGGGCAGCCTTCTTCATGCGCTTCAATATGTCCTTGCGCCCGCCGGCCGCATACATGGATTCCATGACCCGAAAACCCCGGTCACCGTCGCAGCCCTCAAGCATGTCAAGTATGCGCTCACCTTCCTTTTTATCAAGGGCGCACACCCGCTCAAGAAACGGCGCGCTGCGCGGCCCGTAGTCTTCAAGCAGCTGGGCCGTAATACCGTCCTGCTGCGTGCGGCTGCTGGCCAGAAAATCCCGGACAAGTCCGTCATCAAGGCAGTCCGTCATGAGCGCGCGCGTAATGCGCTGCGCGAAATTGTCATAATCAAGCAGGCTGCCGGCAACGCCGGAGCTGATAATCACATCGCTTTTATTGAAGATATCAAGGATTTTCATGCCGGTTTTAGGCATGAATGCCTCACGGCCGACAAATTCCTGCAGAAAGCTCACATGCTCGACTCCGGTGAAGCGCGCAAGCAGCTGCACCAGCGCATCCTGCTCAGCCCAGTCAGCCTTCTGGAGTCGGCGTGTCAGCGCGGAAATGCACTCCGGGCTTATCTCCTGCAGCTGCCGTGCCTGCTGCTTATAAAACAGCTCGCTGTGCCGGTCCGTCTGCGCTTCAGCGAAAAATGCCTCAAAAAATGCGTTCAACTGCCTGCGGGTTTCGCTGATTTCGGCAGCGTCTTTTTCTTCCCGTGCCCGATCATCCATACCAATGCATTCCTTTCGCCACACACACTGCTCATGAGGAACCGACTGCTGTTTTACAATCCGGCTGCAGCCAGAAGCCAGCGTGCAGTACAGCCGGTCAGGTACCCATAAAATTAATAAAAAATACTGCAGTTAAAGTAAAAAATTATAGGCAAATTATCGCCGCAAGTCAAAATCTAAATTTAGCTTGACTGAAAAACAAAGATAGATTATGGTATTACACTCTGTTGCAGCGCCCCGGACAGTATGATGGCAGGTGCTGAGAGTGCAGGCTGTTTACGTCCGCACAGGATGCCGGAACAGCCGGCCAGTATACAACTGGGGAATCGTACAACGGCAGTACGCCAGACTCTGGATCTGGTTATCCAGGTTCGAATCCTGGTTCCCCAGCCACCGATCGGTCCCATCGTCTAGCGGCCTAGGACGTCGGCCTCTCACGCCGATAACACGGGTTCGAGTCCCGTTGGGATCACCATATGGAAAGAGCACCCGGTTTTATAAGGCCGGGTGCTCTTTTTTCCCCAACGGGTGGCCGGACCGTCGTGCAGCTCAGCCCTGTTCGGCAAACGCATCCAGCGCCTTCATCACCTCGGCCGCGTGGGCCATGCCGGGTCCGCCCTGCATGAGAACAGCAACCGAGGCTGCCTCGAGTATCTGCTCGCGGCTGGCGCCCTGGCCGAGCGCGGCCCGGGTGTGGGCGTAGATGCAGGGCACGCAGCGCAGGCCCACCGCGATGCCCAGCGATATGAGCTCCTTTTCCCTTGCACCCAGCGCACCGTCCTGCATGACGCTGCCCATGAGACCCATAAAATTCTTCGCGATTTCCGGGAACTGCTGGCTGAATTTCGCGCTATATTCGAAAAACTCGTTCATTCTCGCATCAACATCCGCCGTGCTCATATGTCTCCCCATGTGAATTACAGGTTTTTCAATCCTGCGGCGCGCCGATCCCTCCGACCGGCCGGATCATCAAAACAACGGAAACGCTGTACGCCGCTGCATACCGCTCGCGATCATTCCCATCCGATGGGCTCGTAGCCTTTTTCCTTCAGGCAGCGGTTCACGAAACTCTTGTACACCGGGCTCGGGTCTTTGGCGCGGAATAGACCGCTGACGGCCCCGGCCGCAGCACCTCCGGCCGCGCCGGCAGCAGCCCCCCGGCCGAAATTCCCCCAGACCGCGCCGGCAGCAGCGCCGGTGGCCGCGCCGATGGTGCCGCCCTTGACTGCATCGCCGGCAACCTCTGTGCCGGGGGTATTCTTGACATAGGCATCGGCCAGGGCGCCGCACTGGGCAATGTCCCGCTGCGCCTGCTCCTGCCCCACCGCATTGAGGTGGTCGTTGGGATAGAGAACCGGGCGGACGGATTTACTGCAGCCCGCCGCAGCCAGGCAGACAATAATCACAAGCGCTGTTTTCATCTGCGTTCCTCCCTGTATGGATTCATGCACGATTCTGCATACATTGTATACCAGGCCGGAGAATATACGCAAGGGGGCCGCCGCGCGTCAGAGCATATCACCGAGCGTGGTTTTCGCCCGGCTCATGATCTTTGCGTGCAGCGCGGGGCGCTCGGCACGGATGCGTTCCGTGTGTTGCAGGATCGCTCCCCACATGAGCCGCGGCGAACGGTACTGGTTGTAGGTCCCTTCGAGCACTTCGCCCTCGATAAGGCCGAACAGGTAGTCGAGTTCATCATCGGTGTAGGCGGGCACCAGGGCGAACCCCTGCGCCACCTGCATCCAGTCATCGCCGTTGAACTCGAAGGAGCGCTGCCACCAGCGCGTGTAGTCCGCGAATCCGGATCCTCCTGTGAGTTCTTCGGCCGCGGCCCGGCCCGCACGGAATCCGCAGGCGAGTGCGCCCTGCATCTCGACCTCCACGTAGGCGGCCGCGTCCCCGATGACCAGCACGCTGCCCCGGGCCGGCTCGCGCAGGGGCATGTAGGCCCTGGCGGCGCAGCCCAGCCTGCCGTCAACTCGAATAGTGCGAAACCGGGGCGCGAGCGCCCCCTCGGCAGTTATGGCACGGAAAAGTTTTTCAGGCGGATTGGCTCTATTGCCGATCACAACAAGGCTTGTCTGCCCCGGCTGTCTGCCCGCATTGACCGTGATGGGCGCCAGTCCCCGATAGGCCCGCCCGAAAAAGGTATACAGGGTATCGGGCCGGAACCCTTCAGCTCCTTCAAGGAAATAGATCACGCACAAGGCCGTTGCCATGCAGGGCCTGTGCGCGTTGATGCCCATGCGCGAGGCCAGATGTGAGTTGACCCCGTCGGAGATGACAAGCCGGCGCGCCGCGATCCGCTCCTGCCTTCCGCCCCGGGTGACGGAAAGTTCGACCCCGCGGCCCGTTTCCACGGCCCCGGACACATGCGCGCCGGGCCGCAGGTCGACCCCCGCGCGCGCGCAGGCCTCCCACAGGCCCCTGAGCAGCAATTCCTTGTCGATCTTGACCACGATGGGAGCAAGGTCGGCATGGGCGAATCGGATAGCACTCCCTGAGGGCGAGACGAACAGCTTGTTGACCACATTCAGGGCCGGTCCCACATACGGGACGCGAAAGCCGTTTTCAAGAGAAACGACCGCGCCGCCTTCAAGCCGGACCGTGTCGCCCTGAAAATCGCGGTCCATGATAAGCTGCTCGCAGCATGCGCGCACGAGACGGCCCGCGTCAAGGCGCTTTTCCAGCAGCACGGTTTTCAATCCGCGCCCGGCCGCGCTGAGCGCGGCCATGAGTCCAGCCGGCCCGGCCCCGGCAATGGCAAGGTCACATGTCATGGAACGATCCTCCCGTCAGCACAGGGGCTGGATATGCGAAGGCCCGCGGCTGCCGGTCCGCACGCTCAGATGCCGTTGCTCCGCTTCAAAGCGCTCAGGATGTTGTTGATGTGCATGTCGTGCTGGTCGCCGAGGGCGAAATCGGGGTTGATGGTGAAATAGGTAAAAAAAACGCCCATGGAAAGAAAATACACTCCCCGCGCCACGTCGCGCGGGCTGTCGGCATGCAAAACGCCGCTTGCGATGCCGTCTTCGATAATGCGGCTGAAATTATCGATCGACATCGCGTAATAATCGGTCATGACCTGCCGGATTTCCGGATCGCGCGCGCCGATAGACATGAACTCGAGGAAGAACCGCATGAAATCCTCGTTGTCCTTCATAATATTGCTGGCCCGGCTGACGAATGCATCCAGGCGCTCGACCGGCTCGGCGATATCTCTCACATATGCGCGCACCTGGTCAAGATAGCGCTGCCCCCGGTAATGAAACAGCTCGATGAAGAGCGCATTCTTGGACTGAAAATGGTAATAGAGCCCGCCTTTGCTGATGCCGCCTGCCAGCGCGATCGCATCCAGCGAGGTGAGATGGTAGCCGGTCTCGTTAAAACAGCGCAGGGCCGTTTCCAGGATATGCTCTTTGCGATTTTCCCTGCCGCGCGGCATATGCCGTGTCTCCCCTAACAGCGTGCGAAAGCTCTACTTGGCCTTCTGCACCTGGCCGACCACCTGGGCCACCTGCGCCATATCCGCGTCAATAATAAACTGCATGCGCTGCTTGAGCTCGTCGGACACGCCCGGAAGCTGCATGAAGGACTCCATCATCATGGTCGAGAACGTATACGGCGATGCCTCGGCCTGCTCCATCACGATCGGGTACTTATTGGAAAGGTCGAACAGATAATCAAGCTCCTCCACCGAAAAGAAGCGCGGGAACAGAACCCGCTTGGTGTAGTCGGCCATGGCCTTGGGTTCGCGCACCCAGTTGAAATGATCGGCCCACCAGGTGGTATATTCATCAAAGCCCGGCTTGCCGTCAAGCTCCCCGGCCACGCATTCGGCGGCCTTGTAGCCCGCCATGACCGCGCTCTGGTACAGGCACTCACCGTAGGCGGCTGAATCGCCCGCAAACAGGATATGGCCCACATGGGGAATGATCATGGGCGAGAGGAACTCGATCACAACGCCGCTTGTTTCAATGACGTCTGATTTTTTGAACCAGCCGGCATAGGGGCCTTTTTTCGTGAAGTACTCGATCAGGTCGGTCGCGGTCGAGGCCGGCAGCATGGACATGGTTTCCATGCGAAAAATGCCCTCGCCGTGGCAGCTCGGGACCATGATGATGCCGCCGGCGCGGCCGCCGAAATTCTTCGCGCCGAAAAAGAACATGTCGCCGCGGTCATAGGGACACTCAACGCTGGTCAGCTCGTACTCGATCGTCGGGCCCTTCATGCCGAAATTGGTGCGCGAGGCATTGGCCCCGGTCACCTTGGCAACGCGCGAGCACAGCCCGTCGGCGGCAATGAGCTTCTTCGCCGTCAGGTAGATGTCTTTGCCCAGGCGCCGCACCTTTACCCGCACGCCGCTTTCGTCCTGCGTTACATGCCGGAAGTGCGTCTCGGTCATGAACTCGGCCGATGTTTTTGACGCCCAGGCAAACCGGTCGGCATGGCACTGATGCGGATTGAAAATGTGATAGAAGGGCTTCTTCGTCACCGTGACCTGCCAGTGCTTGCCGGTATCGGAAAACATATGGGAATGATGGATCCCCTCCATGCTGCCGCCGTAGGTCACGGTAAAGCCCGTGTCGGTGTACTCGAGCTTTGTCCTGCTGCCCTGCGGCGTGCGCCGGATGTATTCATGGTTGAAGCTCTGGTCCAGAAAGCAGTAGCCGGAAGCCGTGCGGATGTTGATGTCCAGCTTGGGCTTCTTATCGATACCCAGAACCCTGACACCTCGCTTTGCAAGCTCTCCGCAGGCCATCATGCCTGCCGGACCGCAACCGATAACAATCACATCATAGTCTGCCATGGCACCTACTCCTTATTTCTCATCGATCCTTTTGATCAATGCCGCATCTGTGCGCAGAAGAGCGGGAAGACGCACAAAAATAAACCGACCAGTCGGTTAACCTTATCATGTTATTATCTGTCTGGCAACCCTTATTATGGGAAAAACCAGCGCACCTGGCCAATCACAGTTCCTGCCCGGTGCAGACCGATCTCAAAATCACCTCAATGTCATAATTATGCTGCTTGAGCAGATTAAAGGGGGGCGACAGCGTGTAAAAGGTAAAAAACATCCCCATGGAGCTGATAAAGACTGCCTGTGCCGTCTGCTGAATGTCATGATCGATCATTTTTCCGGCATCAATTGCGCAGCGCAGCAGTTTCTTGAAATTATCGATTGAGCTGTCGTAATGGGCTTTCAGCACAGCACCTATCACGGGATTGCGCGCGCCTACGATCATGAATTCGACAAAGAAGCGCAAAAAATCCTCATTGCGCCGGATGAACTGGCTGCCCCGGCCGACGAACATCCTGATTTTTTCGAGCGGGTCTTCAACATTGTTTATAAAATCAGCTATATGTTCAAAGTACTGTCTGCCGCGGTAATGAAACAGTTCGATAAATAACTCATCCTTGGATTTAAAATGATAATACAATCCCCGCTTCGTAATCGCTGCGCGTGCACATATCATGTCAACCGAGGTTTTATAGTAGCCGTTTTCATTGAAACACTCTATGGCCGCCTTGAATATCTCGGCGCGCCGCAGGTTCCTGATATCCTCGTTTTTCATGCGTTCATATCCCGGCAATAAACTATCCAGACAAACGTACCGTGTCCGGCCTTCTTTTTCAAGGGGAAAATCAATCCGCCAATCCACTCTGTAGATGCAATCGGCACTGTATGCGGTCCAGCTCCGCGCAAGCAGGCGTACGTGCTGCCTGTACGCAAAAAAAACAGGGCCGCTGTAAGCGGCCCTGCCTGCGTGGTTATTCGTGTAGGCGAACGTTGTACCGCGCCTACTCGACCTTGAAGTAATAATAGCCCGGCGTGCGGTACTGGCCCGCGCAGTCGCGCACGTCAAACA
>CAIRTM010000003.1 GCA_903881505.1 uncultured delta proteobacterium
CCAGTATTCCGGGCCTGATTTGATGCTGAAGGCCGGGTCGACATCGATCTCGACAATTTCGCCGGTGCTTTTCTGTACGTACACCTTGCCGCCTTGCTGGCGCCCGCTTTGAATGCTCAGGCTGGAGGCAATACCCTCTCCAAGGCCTATGACATCCATGACCGGGCCCTCGCCCGAGTCTTCCTTGAATATCTTGCGGAAAAATGCGGTGCCGGTTTCATAATACACCGCGAACAGCCGGCTCGATCCGCCTGCACGGCACGGGTCGGTGTCAGGTATAAAGGTCGGCATCAGCAAGATGCCGCCAAGCACGGCGCCTTTGTTGACCACGCGCTCGGACGGAACGCCGTCTTCATGCTGCAGCTCCCGGTACCAGCCCTGATACACATTGCGGCGCGCCTCAAGCACCATATCATCGAAGGTTACTGTACCGTCGGGGCCTTCAACCTCGGAGCGGCTGGACACTGCGTAGACCCCCGCGTCAAACAGGTCGTTCATCGGATCGGCGACAGTGCCCAGCCTGTTGATCTCGCATTCAACCGCCGGGTATGAGTAGTTGCAGGCCGGCAGGTCGGGATTGAAGAAGGGGTCCTTGACGCCGATTATGTAGTTCTGGCTGGTGGAGGCTTTGTCCGAGAGCGTCATGAAGCGCCCGGTGCCCAGGTACAGCCAGGCGTTGTCCTTGCGGTCCACGCTGAGCGTTCCGGATGCCGTGATCGGGAGCGGGCACTTGAGCATTTTTGTGATTGTCCAGCGCGAATCAGCCGGATCATCGACATACTCGGGGTATCCGCCGTCGGGATCGAAGGCCTTGAATTCCGTATTGTTTTTCTGCGGAATGGTCAGGCGGAACACTTCGCTCGTGCCGGTAGTGTAGTTGGCCGCCACGTAGACGGCGTCGACGTTATAGTTCATGCTCTTGTCAAAAGCGACCGGCTCATTCGTGAAGGCATTGCCGCCCGGCAGCGTGAAGGTTTTTTGCAGGCCGCCGTTGGCAGTGTTGCCGCCGGTTTTCAGGTCAACCACGATCAGGCTGGCGGATTGAGAGCTGTTGGCGTCTATGCTGGTCGGGCCAGAGCCTATCGCCAGCATCCACTTTTCGCCGACCTTCATCAGGTTGGGGTAATTGGAGGACATGCCCATGTTGGCAAAGCTGCGCTCCCACAGCAGAACCGGCGAGCGAGGTTCGGTAATATCGATGGCGAAAAACGACGGATTCATGACTATGCGCTTGGCCGGGTCCGGATGATTGGGATTGCAGGGTATCTGCATGCCGCCTGCAAAGCCCATGCCGCATACCAGCACCGTGCCCCAGCCGTTGGGGTTGCGCGCTGAGGGCGTGAATATTTTCGCGTCGAACACGCGCGGCCGCAAATCGATGTAGTTTACGTGCGTGTACTCCGTATCTGCCAGCCATTTCAGGTGCGGCAGCAGGCTCTGCGGGATAAAGGCCCAGAGTTCCGTGCCGATATCGACATCGCCTGCCTGCACGGCGTCAGTGTGCAGATCAAAATAGCCCGACACGTCATAGGGGCTAACAAACCTGCCATCGTTATAGACCCAGCCGGTAAAGCAGTGCAGCATGCCGGCATTGGAGCCGACATACACCGCGGTTTCGCGGTTGCGGTTTTGCATATAGTATTGATAATATGAGGCATCATTGTAGATCAGGTCATAGTCGGCAAGCGGCTGGGCCACTGAAGTCGGCGTGGAATGGATGATGTCGCCCAGCTTC
>CAIRTM010000004.1 GCA_903881505.1 uncultured delta proteobacterium
GGCGAGCAGTTTCTTCGCCCGCACCGCGCAACGCTTCCCGGCGTTCACGCATTTCAGATATACGCCCTCGCCGTTTTCGCTGTCGCGTGCCTCGTAGCAGGTTGTGCCGGGCATATACTCGATCCCCAGCGCGAGGGCCTGATCGAGCAGTTGCTGCACAAGGCCGCCCTTGTCGTACTTCCAGGCAAGGGGCCGGAACGGGGGCCAGGAGAAATGCGCGTTATGCGCAAGATCGGCCGAATAGTAGTACTTGTCAAGGCAGGGGCACAGGGGGCCGTGGTACTCTATCTCCCAGCCGAAGCGCTGTGAGCGGATTTTATTCTTTTTGTTATACGGCACGATGCTGTGCGGGCCCTGCGGCGGCAGTCCGGGCTCGACGATCAGCGTGTCGCCGTTGTAGTTTTCATCCAGGATCAGGTGCTCGCTGCAGTAGCGCGTGATTTTGGATACATCGTTCCGTTTTTCGATCAGCGCCACCTTCAGCCCCTTGCGGGCGCAGCCGATGGCTGCGTATGTCCCGGCGGGACCGGCGCCTACGATTGCAACATCAAACATGGGCTACTCCTGTGCTTTCGTTTGCTGTGGCGCTCCGGGACGCTCCCAGCGCTGATATTTACGAAACCCTTTCTGCTCAAAAGCAGAATTGTTGACTGTGACCATGTCGATCGTGATCTTGCTCATAAGCATGCCCGCCTTCACCATGGAGCGCGCTCTCTCCGGCTCGATCTTCATGGCGGCTGCCAGTTCCTCATAGGGAACGCATTCGGTAAGCGCCTTGTCGAACTCCGGATTGTTCCCATCCAGCAGCACGGCATGGCCGACGACCTGCACGCACAGCACCTTTCCCCATGATTTGAACTCCTCATGCCAGTTCAGGCTCACGCGCGGGTTCTGCTGGATATGGAACAGCTTTGTCGTTCCCTTTTCATGCATGCCGTAGATCGTCATGGTCTGCGGGTCAAGCGTGAAATCGGCAGTGGTGGTGAGGGGCGTGTTGTTGATGCAGGTCCCAAGCACGAAGGTGCGCTTGGCCTTGCGCCCGCCGATTATTTCGACGATCGCCTTCTTCACGTCCTCCTGCCCCATGATGCCTTCGCCGGCAGCATACTTGAGATAATTGCCCGAGAGCCAGACCTTGGTCGCGGTGGTCTGCGCGTCAAGCTTGACCGAATGGCAGTCGACGCAGCTCAACCCTGCTTCAACCTCAGGATGGTCCGGGCTGATGCCGGCTGAGGTTGCGCTGATCTCGGGTGTCGGAGTCCCCTGGCCATAGGCGGGCGCCTGCAGCCAGAGCAGCGCAGCAGCCGCAGCTGCTGCGTATGACAGTTTCGCGATCTTCATGGTGTGTCTCCCTGAAATAATTTCAACTGTTTTCAATCAGCCGAGCCGTGCACAATGCGCAGCTTTTCCTTCTGAGCGGCCCGCTCGGCATGCATTTTTATGGTGTAATACTCCTCGATCATGCCCAGATAGCGCGTAAACATGTCGAAAAAAAAAGCTCGATCATCCTCGGAGCTGATCGCATCAAGGTTCACCGCCTGCGCCAGTTCATAGCAGCGCACATGAAAGGCCTGTCCGTAGGTTTGCATGCCGGGATCCTTGCCTGATGAGGTGATGTATGTTAGGCCGTTCATGTGCCGACCGGCCAGTACAGTTTATTTCGAAAAATTTTTATGTTCCGGCCGCCCGCTCGATCAGCTCGACCAGGCTCAGCATCTCGAGCGCTGCTCCCTCGGCGTTGATGCCGTCGAGCAGATTGGCCTCGCACCACGGGCAACTCGTCACCAGGGCCTCGGCCCCGGTCGCGCACGCCTCGCGCACGCGCTCGCGCGCGGTCTCAACCGCGAACTCGGGGTAGGCCGACTTCACACCTCCGCCGGCTCCACAGCACCAGGAAAACTCGCGGATGCGCTCCATTTCAACCAGCTCAATGCCCGGTATGGCTTCAAGCACGCGGCGCGGCGCGTCAAACACGCCTTTCGAACCAAAATTTCGTTCGCGCGGCGGATCCGATAAGCCCCAACGCACGCGCGTTCCCTCCCACAGGTCCTGCGGCTCGCCGCCGCGGCCCGAGTGACAGGGGTCATGCCAGGTAACCTTCAGGGGAACGTCTTTAGTGAACTTCAACCTTCCGTCCTGCACCAGCTCGTCGAAATATTCCATGCTGTGTTTGATTTCAAAATTCATCTTCCCCACCGCCGGATACTGACTCTGCAGCACCCCGTAACATCCGGCGCATGACGTGACAATCGTTTTAATGCCCAGGCCGTTAAACATCTCTATATTTTTTGCTGCATGCTCCTGAAACAGATCCTGCATGCCGACCTTCACGATCGGACTCGCGCAGCATGACTCATTGCTGCCCAGGATCCCGACATCAATGCCGGCCTGCTGTAAAATGCGCAGGGTTGAGCGCGCCACCTGCTGCAGATTGGCGTTGTAGGAATACGTGCACCCGGCGAAGTACAGCACCTCTGCCTTTTCCTTGTTCAAATCCTTGACGCTCATCTTGCGAGCCCAGTGGCCGCGCCGGGCAGCGGGCTGCAGCCAGGGATTATGGTTCTTGCGGATGCTGTCGACCGCGGGCATATGGCCGGGCAGAGGCCCTTTGCCCTTTTCCACGCACAGCTTGCGCAGCTCGTGCAGAATTTCGAGCGGCTCCATGTCGCGCGTAAACTTGCAGGTCACGTCACAGGCCCCGCACAGGGTGCAGGCGTAAATGACCTCGAGAGCCCTGTCCGTGAGCTCAAACTCGCCCTCAAGCAGGCCGCGCGCAAGATCAAAGCGGCCTTGAGCGGAATAGGAATCGAAATGGTATTTCCTGAGCGACGGGCACACCATGGCGCGCTCGCGGCTCTTGACGCTCCAGGGATGCTGCCACTTGCACATAGAGCAGCGCTCGCAGTTGACAAGGTCCCAGCGGTATTTTTCAAGACTCATGGCGTTCTCCTCTGGCGCAGGCTTTTCAGCAGCCGGCTACAACCCCAGTCTGCCCGGGTTCATGATGTTGTTCGGATCAAGCAGCTCCTTTATCAGGCGCGCGGTCTGCTGCTGGGCCGCGTTGCACCCGTGCGCAAGCTGCGTCCATGTACCGTAAGCCCGCGTAAACAGGGCGCCCTGCGCGAACAGGGCCCGGCTGGCTGCTTCATGCAGGCCGCGCATGCGAGTGCACCCGCGCTCGTCAGCCGGATTGTACGGCAGCGAGAACTCAAGATGGGCGGCGCGTCCGTTTTCGATCGGCTGCACATAGATGCCGATGTCCTGGAAGTTGTACCCGGCCAGGGCGGCCTGCTGCTGCATCTCCTCTATAAAAAGAGGCACGCGGTTCATGGTGGTGATGAAGAATATATCGGCACTCGCGCCGCGGCGCGCATCCTTCCAGTACACCTCGCCGGGGAAGCACCGGTGCAGGTTTTTTTCGAAAAACCGTGCGGCGCGCGGAAACTCGGCCAGAACCGTGCGCGGCGTGAGGCCGCACTCCTGCGAGGTTTCAAGGAAATCGGCCTCCTGCCAGGCAATCCGCTCGTCGGGAAAACGCGCGAGCCCGCCGATGCAGAACACCTGCACGAAGGCCGGCAGGGACTGCTGCAAGGCATCAATTTCTTGCGGACTCCGCGCCAGTATGCAGGCCAGGTTCGCGCGGTTTAAAATAAAACATTCATATCCCAGCCATTTTTTCTGGACTCGGGAGGTGAAGCCCAGCAGGGGCTCGATCGCCGGGGCCGGGGTGAAATAAATCTTCTGCCTGAGCGGCAGGGGTTCGGCCATGATGTTCGCCCAGGTAATGACACCCAGCGTGCCCTGGCTGCGGGTCAAAAGCCGGTTCCAATCCAGGCCCGGGCCCCACGGACCCACCATGTCGTTTGCGGTCTGATCAGGAGGAGCAACCGCTGCTGCTCCGGTGCGGAAGATCTCGCCGGAGGCCAGAACAATTTCAGCAGTATACACGGGCTCGCTGTAATTGAACTCCGGGATCAGCATGGGCTGGGCTTCAAGATGCGCGCTCAATACGGACTGGTCGCGCCGCGGCAAAAGCGGTATGAGCGCGCGCAGGCCCTGCGGCTCGAGCGCGTCCTGCAGCTGGTCATAGGTCACGCCAGGGGCGATGCGCACGGAGCGGTTGCGCTGACTGACTGCATGGATGTTCTTCCATTCCGACAGGTCAAGCACCATACCGCCCAGACGTGCAAGGCCTGCGCCGTACAGATGCGTGCCCGAGCTTAAGGCTATCACCGGCATTTTCAGGCTGTTCGCGAAGCGCACGAGTTCACAGACACGGGCCGTATCTTGAGGCCGCACGACGAAAGCAGGCCTGCCGGCCTGCTCAAGGCTCAGGTCGCTGCTGTAGCGCGCGAGGATGTCCGGGCTGTCGGACACACGATCCGGGCCGGCTATGGACTCGAGCCTCTTTTTGACCTCGCCGTGATGGGCCGCCCGCGCAGCCCGCTGTTCCGCGTAAGGAACATCGTCAAGCGGCTTTTGATAATCAACCATGGCCGGAGCTTGTGTACTCATATGTGTCTCCTCGAGTTCGCTGCGCCCTTATGCCTGCGGAGGCTCAGGCGGCACCGGAAAACCGGGGTTCGATGTCAGGCGCGGATCAAGCGCTGATTTTATTTTTTTTACCAGTTCATGATAGTTGCACATGGCCGGCCCGGTAATATAGTTCATGGGACCAAGCGGCCACGAGCTGGTCATCTTGCGTTTTACTGCCTCGATGATGGTGCCCACGTAGCCGTTCATAAAAGCGCCGCCCGCGGCAAGGTCATGCTCAAAATAGATCAGCGGCTCGGTTTCGGCGAAATGGCCCAGCTGATAGGAATTCAGCCAGTCATTGCCCACGTCATCAGGGGCCAGGTGACCTTTTTCGATGCCGTCCAGAATGAGCGGCCACATGTACTCTTTGCTCATCTTCAGGCTCTGGTCGAGGGAATCGAAGCCGAAACCGCCCATGACGAAAAAGTCCCCTGCGATGCGGAACAGGCGGTTTGAGCCGCCGGTACGGAACTGCTCGCCCAGGTTGCACGCGGCGCATGACCAGAGCTCGCTGTCTTCGGTAATGTACTCGCCGCCGGTATCGCTCACAATTGCGTCCAGGACCTTCTGTTCATAGGCGACCTGGCGCGCAGATGAAAACCCAAGCAGCGTAACCGAGAGCACGTTGACCCATTTTTTCTTGAACTCCGGCCAGTGCTCCCAGAAATGCTCAACCGAAGGAGACTCGCCGGCCAGCACCATGGAGGCAGGCTCCTCGTGCACGGCAACGCCGATCTCGGCATGGCCGATTTCATACATGGCATCGATGAGCTGCTCCCTGTTGGGAAACTTGATCAAATTGACCTTGAAACGGTCAGCGGGAAACTCTGCCGAGAAATCGGGATTTGCGCCCTTGACCGGAAACGCCTTCGGGCCCGGATAGGGAAACAGCTTCACCGCCATGGCCGTTACCATGCCCAGCCCGCCGCAATGGCCGCTGTCTCCCCGCAGCAGGCCCTTGAGATTAAGACCGGCGCAGTCGCCCCAGAACCAGTCCCCGCGCGCGTTACCGCGCGAGCCTATTTTGAGCAGCTCGCCGTTGGGCAGCACCCAGTCACATCCCAGGATGCCCCGGTTATAGCCGAACTTATGGCCGGTGCCGCCCATGCCCTGGAACATGTTGTTGGCGATCACAGAGCACTGGGCCCCGCCCTCGCACACGGTCAGGGTCAGGCCCTTCTGCATGGTCTCGGCCTGCAGCTGGGCATAGGTCACATACGGCTCGACCACGGCGTACATGCTCTCCGTATCTATTTCAAGGATGCGGTTCATGCGCTTGGGGTCGATGATGATGGTATCGGGCCGGGTGGGCATGTTAGGCGGAAAAAGGTTAGTGCCGACCGGGATATAGTTGAAACCGTAACGGTTGGCCAGCAGGATGATGGTCTGCACGTCCTGCGTGCTGCCCGGCAGTGCGACAGCAGCCGGCCGGTAGCGGCCCGACTGCGCGTGCGTGGCATAGGCCAGCCACATGTAACTGTAGCCTGACGTTACTGCCGGATCATCACAGACATTTTCCGCACCCAGTGCGTTTGCAAGCGCCTCGTATGCGCCGTTTGGAAGACTCATGACACGCGCTCCCCGTAAGATCAATTAGAATCTTTTATTGCCTGATGGTTCTCGTGAAACCGTAAAAATTTCGTACGCCGCAGGGCCTGCGGACGCAGCCCAACGTTGCTTCCGGACTTTATGCGAGCGCATCATTTTTTGATTGCTTCGAGCAGCAGATCGATCTGGGTTTTGTTCTGGTAATCAAGATCAAGGTCGACCTTCATCACATGTTTCATAAAAATCGAGCCCACCATCAGGCTGAAGCTTGCGCGGGCAATGCTTTCTGCATCAACCTTCCGGAAAGCACCGGAAGCAATACCCTGTTCAATGATTGCCTTAAGCCGGCCCACATAGCCGTCAAAAAAGGTGGTGATCATTTTGGTTGTTCCGGGCTTTTCCGCCTCATCAGTGAGCCGCGCGACATATACCTTGAAAAAGTCATTATTCTCAACAATACCCCGGGAGAGCTGCACAATAAAGGCGCGCATCTGCTCGCGCACATCCTTAATCTTGCTGACAGACTGGTCGACATCGCTTAGAAGCTGTGCGATTTCCTGGTAAAAGAGCTCGCTGATTATCATAAAAAGCCTCCTTTATAAGATATATCAACGGTTTACAAACACTGGCCAGCAGAGCTACACTTCAAATAACATTACCGACCAGTCAGTAAACATTATGATATAATCAGTGCCTTTTGTCAATAAAAAAATTCTCCCCGCGGCTGTTTTCCCACGGGGAGAATACAACCAGCGCAGGCCTGTTCAATTCACCCGCTGCAGATATGAAGTAGTGAACATTTCCGACGTTACGCTGACATCAGAAATTTTGGGCTGGGTGATTTTTTGCTGGTTTGCCAGCCCTCCATGGGTACGCTGCAGGTCAAAATAATGCGAGCCGACGATAACAGGCTTCATCACACCGGTATTTGTTTTGAGCGGTTGAGTGCTGTTAAAAAACATTTTCCAGAAACGGCCCTGCTGGTCATAAATTTCAGTAAACATAATGTAGTAGGTTTCAGGATCAAGATACCAGATGCGTTTGCTGTAAAGGTAATTAGGATCTTTATTGACCACCTCGAGAACCAGCAGATTGCAGCGTTCAAAGGTCATGTCATTCGACAAAGCCTGGCCCGGATTGCGCGTTACCCGGCTCAGACCGTCGTGCCTGTCGGTCAGCAGTTCTTTTTTACCCTTGTATGCATAGGTATTGCGCAGCAGCTGGCCGTCCCAGAGGTACTCGTCATCATAAATGATATCCGAGCCGTCAATGGCATCTGTGCGCTGGGCTGTATTGACGCGCCTGATGCGGCGGAACTGGCTGTACCAAAGGTAGGAGTCATCCTCCTTTTTCTGGTCGATATAGCGCAGCGTGTACATGCGCGTATTCAGAAACTCTGCCGGCATATACATGTGCAGGAACATACCCCGGCGGTAGCCGCGCGGGTTCTTGCTGATGGCCGGCTTCGGGTCAAGTTCGGTTCGGTTGATAAAATAATACTCCCAGTATTCCTGGTCGGCCATGCGTTCGCTGCGATCTCTGGGGTTGATATTCGGCGAATACTTGCGATAGTTGAAGGTATCTCCCCGGTTTTGCATCTCAAAGTTCCAGGCCATTTTCATGGCATCTTCACCGGGATCCATAAACAGGCGGCCGGCCAGGTCGGTCAGATTTTCAATGTTGCCGTCGGCTGTAAGACGTGCCTTCCCCGCGCTAGCCTGGCTGGCTGCTACAAAGTTCGGGGTCTCGGCAATAAACTCATAGGGCCGTATCGTAAAGAAAAAGCCCTCGGGCGGGGCTCCCCACTTCTGATGATCTTTAATGACGCCCACAAGGGATTCGGGAAGGAACCGGGCCACCTGATCGACATTGGTGTGATCTACTTTTTTCCCGACCCATGCTTTCTCCCATTCGCGGACGCCTGCCAGTTCTGCGTCAGTGTATGCCTTCTGCATTTCCTGCGCTACCGCCGGCGCTGCGAGGAAAACAAGCGCCGCACACACAACAACCGCACTGCTTTTGAGCCTGACTGTCCTTTTCATACAACCGACCTCCTGCACATGTTAGACATACTGTTTAACGATGCCCGGCTTTCTCCTTCTGCACAGCATCCTATACCCCGCGTCCTCCTTTGCATTTGCGTTCGAATGCATGATCCGCACCTGAACACCTTCAGGTGCTTATCTTTAATAATAACCGACTGGTCAGTATAGTATTTCTACAAAAACTTTTTGTCAATAAAAAATTTCAAAAATATTTCAACCCTCTTGTGATTGACCGCAGCCCCCGTTCCCGGCACTATACCGGGGCCGCTGCACGGCCTGAGGCATGGCCGATTGTACGGTATAGGTAAAAGCTTTCACCCAGTCCAGCTCCGCGCAAGCAGGCGTACGTGCTGCTTGTGCGCAAAAAAAACAGGGCCGCTGTAAGCGGCCCTGCCTGCGTGGTTATTCGTGTAGGCGAACGTTGTACCGCGCCTACTCGACCTTGAAGTAATAATAGCCCGGCGTGCGGTACTGGCCCGCGCAGTCGCGCACGTCAAACA
>CAIRTM010000005.1 GCA_903881505.1 uncultured delta proteobacterium
ATGACCACTGCGCCGGCGATTGAAGCGTTCAGGGATTCAAACCCGCCCGGCATGGGAATTGAGAGCAGCGCGTCGCATTTTTCGCGCACAAGGCGGCGCATGCCCGGCCCTTCGCCGCCGATTACGAGCGCAAGGTCGCGCTTGAAGTCAAAGTCGTAGATCGACTGGCCACCCTGCGGTACGGTTCCGGCAACCCAGATGTCATTGCGGCGCAACCCCTCGAGGCTCTGGGCGATATTGACCACGCGGCACAGGCTGATATGCTCGATGGCACCGGCCGAAGCCTTGGCAACCGCCGGGGTCAGGCCGGCGGCGCGGTCTTTCGGGAAAATGACGGCCTGCGCGCCGCAGCACACCGCGCTCCTGATAAGCGAACCCGTGTTCTGCGGGTCCTGCACGCAGTCAAGCACCAGAAAAAAACAGCGTTCATTTTTGCGGCGCGAGCTCGCGATCACATCATCGATATCGCTTAAGGGAAACGGCTCGGCCTGGGCGGCAACGCCCTGGTGCTGAGTGCTGCCGGTCAGCTGGCTCAGTTCATGCTGCGCAGCGGCGCGCAGGGCAATACCGTGCTGCTGGGCAAGCTCGCTGATCTGCGTCAGGGATTTGTCGTGGCCCTGCCGGGCAAGCTGGATTGATTTAATTGCGCGCGGTCTGCGCTTGAGCGCTTCCAGAACCGGGTGTATGCCGTAGAGGGTCAGCATTGCGGGCAGGCTTCAAGCTCTGCGGCGATTGCACGCGCGGCCGCAGCCGGATCAGGGGCATGGGTCACGGGACGTCCGATAACCAGATAGTCAGCTCCTGCCGCAAGCGCCTCGGCCGGTGTCATGGCGCGCTTCTGGTCGTCCAGTGAGGCTGACGCCGGCCGGATGCCGGGCGTGACCACGACGAAATCAGGGCCGCAGGCATCCTTGATCAATCTGATTTCACGGGGCGAGGCCACCACCCCGTCAGCGCCGGCAGCGCGGGCAAGGCGCGCCAGGCGCACAACCACCTGCTCAACGGGATCGCGCAGGCCGAGTTCGGCAAGGTCGGACTGCGCCATGCTGGTCAGCACGGTCACCGCCAGTATCAGCGGCGCAGGCGTCCCTGAATTCTGCGCCATCCCGCGCACTGCCTTGACAGTCTGGGCTATCATGGCGCTGCCGCCCAGGGCGTGCACATTGAACATGAACACGCCCATGCGCGCGGCCTCACAGCCGGCCAGGGCCACGGTGGTGGGAATATCGTGGTATTTTAAATCCAGAAACACGCGGCCGCCGGCAGCGTGCACCATTGCAACCGCTTCGGGCCCGCAGCGGGTAAAAAGCTGCTTGCCGATTTTAAAGGCGCCGACAGCGCCGGTGAGGCAGCTGACCAGCTCGCGGGCCTTCTCGAGCGTTTCAACGTCCAGCGCGACGATGATTTTTTCATGCGGTGCGCTCATGCCAGCAGTTCCCCGATTATATGGCGGTCGCGGCGGCAGCGCTCGGCGATGATGACGCAGCGCAGGCGGTCGACCGCCTCCTCGATAGTGTCGTTGACCACCACGTAGTCATACCAGCGCATGGCCCTGATCTCTTCCGCCGCGCGTTGCAGGCGGCGCTCAAGCGCCGCGCCTTCCTCGGTGCCGCGGCTGATGAGCCGCAGGCGCAATGCCGCAAGGGTCGGCGGAAGCACCAGCACGGTGATCACATTCGGATAGGCGTCTTTGAGCTGTCGCGCGCCGGGCTCATCAATATCGAAGAGCACGTCGCAGCCGCGGTCGAACAGGGCGTCGATGGTTGCGCGGGCCGTGCCGTAACGGTTGCCGTAAATCTGGGTCCACTCGGCCATCTCGCCGCGGTGAAGGGCTTCCTGGAACCGGGCCGGGGAGACGAAATAATAGTTTACGCCGTCAGCCTCGCCCGCCCGGGGCTGCCGGGTGGTGTGCGAGATGGAAAATGCAAGGTCGGGCATCCTGGCCAGCACCTCGCGGCACAGGGTTGTCTTGCCGCAGCCCGACGGCGCCGAAACGACAAGCAGCAGGTGCTCGTTGTGCGCTGGGGTATGCATATGATACGCTCGTGCTCCGGAAACAGCGCGCCTGTGAGGAGCGCGGCTACATGATATTTTGAATCTGTTCCCTGATTTTCTCGAGTTCGTTTTTAACTTCGACAACCTGCAGGGCGACGGCGCCGTCGGCAATTTTTGATCCGATGGTGTTGATCTCGCGGTTCATCTCCTGCATCAGAAAATCGAGCTTCCGGCCGATGGCGCCGTCAGCTTCCAGCCACTGCTCGAACTGGCGGATATGGCTTGCTAGCCGCACCAGCTCTTCGGTGATATCGCTGCGGTCGGCCAGCAGGGCGACTTCCTGCATCACGCGCCCTTCATCAACAATAATGCCTTCGCACAGCGCCTTGATTTTTTCGCGCAGGGTTTCCTGACGCTGGCGCAGAAGTTCCGGAGCCGCGGTTTCGATTTTCGCAACGCATGCCTGTACAGCTGCCAGACGCGTGCGCATATCGGCCGCGGTTGCCCTGCCTTCAGCAGCCTGCATGTCACGCATGGCCTGCAGCGCTCCCAGCAGCGCCGGCCGGATCACCGCCCAGTTTTCGTCGCTGTCGGCCCCCGGCTCCTGCTGCTCAAACAGCATATCCTTGAACGCGAGCAGGGAACCCATATCGATTGCGGACGTGCAGCCCGAAGCGCTCTGGAGCTCCCTGAGCAGGCCGGCTATCCGGGCAGCCTGCTCGGCATGCAGACGCAGGCTGAAATCGCGCTCACCGGCGCATTCGAGCTGAATTGAAACGTCGATCTTGCCGCGGGCCGCGCAGGAGGACACCTCGTCGCGGATCTTTTTTTCAAGCCCGTACAGGCTGCGGCTCATGCGCAGCGCTATGTCGAGATAGCGGTGGTTGACCGCCCGGGTTTCGACGACGGCTTTGTTGCCGGCATGGGTGTGCTCAGCCCGGCCGTATCCGGTCATGCTTTGCAGCATCGTTTGTCTCCCGTGTGTGCGCGTGGCAGCTGTTTCAACTGTTCGAAATAGCGCTCTCTCAGCATGGTGAGCATGTTCAGCATTTCCCCGGAGCCGTAATCGGGAAATGTCCATTCAAGGGTTTGAAAGCGTCCGCGGCGGTACACCAGCGTCATGTCAGCGTAGATGCCGTCGCGCAGGTACGGCCGATGGGTGAACGCCTTGCCGGTCGCCAGAATCAGGTGGCACAGCGCGATATAGCCGGGGTCGATGTTGAGAACCCTTTCGCCGTTCCCAGATGCGAATTCCCGCTCAATGGCGTTGGTCGCCAGCTTGATGTCGGGCAGCTCATCCGGCATGATCAGGCCGGCAAAGCTTATCATGCGCCTCTTCAGCCCGGCACCCATTTCGGGCGTGTAATAGTCCGTAAAGCCGAATTCCAGTGCGTCGCTGACAAAATCCGTAGCGCCGAATTCCCGGCGCATCAGTTCAATGGCGCGGTCCGCAGCCGCCAGGTCCGCAGTCAGAATACTGGCGATGAGCTTGACCGGCTGCGGCGCATGAGGGCTGCTCACGACAGGCCGATCTTTTTTTCAACAATCGCCTGGCGCAGCAGCTCCCGGGTGATAACGGTTGTGCCGATGTAGTGGATCACCACGCCCGCGGCGACATTGGCGATGCGCGCGGCCTCCTCCCAGGTCGCCCCGGCGGCGCGCGCGAGCACCAGGGTGCTGATGACGGTATCGCCCGCTCCGGTTACATCATAGACCTGCTCGGCCGCCGTGCTGATGCTGATGTCGGTTCCGTCGGCGCCGATAAGGCGCATGCCGTGTTCGCCCAGCTTGATCAGCACATTTTCGCAGTTCAGGCTCGCAAGAATGTCGCGCGCGGCCGCAAGAGCGTCCTGCGCTGAAAGGATCTCATAGCGCACAAAGCCGCTGGCCTCCTTGCGGTTGGGCACGACGATGGAGACGTTTTTAAAATGGCGGAAATTGGTGAACTTGGGGTCGACCGCCACGGTGACGCCCTGCCTGGCCGCGCGCGGCAGCACGATTTCAAGCAGGTCGGGCGTGATCACTCCTTTTTCGTAGTCGGAAAAAATGATCGCGTCCAGGCTGCCAAGCCTGTCCGTGATAAAGCCCGCCAGCCGTTCCCGGCTCGCATCCGAGATCGGGCAGCGTTCTTCGCGGTCGAGGCGCACAACCTGCTGGTTGTGGGCGATGATGCGGGTTTTGATGGTTGTGGGCCGGGCGGCATCCACAATAAGCCCCCGGGTTGAAAGGCCTTTGACGCGCAAATGGCTGTGAACGAATTCGCCGTCAGGGTCGCCGCCCACGACTCCGCACAGAATAGCGTCGCGTGCGCCCAGGGCGATGAGATTGTTGAACACATTGGCGGCCCCGCCAAGGCGCACGTCGCGCTCCGGGCCGTTGATGATGTTGACGACCGGGATGGGGGCTTCCGGGGAAACACGGTCGACCACGCCGCGTACGTATTCGTCCAGCATCAGATCGCCGACCACCATGATGCGGGCGCACGAAAATTTTTCCAGCAGTTCATCGAGCCTCTCAGTTCCAACAGGCATATGCGTAGACCGAACCCCCGGGCTGCTATTCGTAGGTGAGCAGTGAAAAAATGGTATAGCCGTCAAGGCGGGCCCGGCCGTTCAGGCCGGCCAGCTCTATCAGGAACGAGCATTCGGCCACCTCGGCGCCGCTCTGGCGCACCAGGCTGCAGGCTGCCTGCATGGTGCCGCCCGTTGCCAGCAAGTCATCCACCAGCAGCACGCGCTGGCCCGGCTTGAGCGCATCAACATGCATTTCGATGCGGTCGGTGCCGTATTCAAGGCTGTACTCGGCTGAAATCGTTGCTGCCGGCAGCTTGCCGGGCTTGCGGACCAGCACGAACCCCTTGTTCAGCTCATAGGCCAGCACCGTTCCCATGATGAAGCCGCGCGACTCGATGCCGGCGACCATATCGAAGCTCATGCCGCGGTAGCGTTCGAGCAGCGTGTCAACCGCCTGCCGGAAGGCCTCCGGCCGCTGAAGCAGGGTGGTGATGTCGCGAAAAAGAATTCCGGGTTTGGGAAAATCCGGCACATTGCGGATGATGTCCTTGAGTTCCATCAAAGCCTCCGTTGCGTCCTACAGTATTGATGAGGCTGCGTCATTGCGGCAGTTGCAGCTGCCGCAGCGAATCTGTGGAAGAGCGGCCAGCAGCAGCCTGCGCATATTGGCGGTATTTCGGTCCATGGTTTTCTGGATAAGCTCCCAGGTGACCGGCTCCTCGGATGCATGCCAGCAGTCGTAATCGGTGCTCATGGCCGCGGTGGCGTAGCAGATGCCGGCTTCGCGCGCCAGCACCACCTCGGGCACGGTGCTCATGTTGATGATGTCGGCACCCCAGGCGCGGAACATGCGGCTCTCTGCCCGGGTTGAAAAACGCGGCCCTTCGATCGTGATCACGGTTCCCGCGGCGTGATGGGCAAGTCCCAGCCCGGCCGCGGTATCGGCCAGAATCTGCCGCAGTCCAGGACAGAACGGCTCGGCCATGGGTATGTGGCAGACTTCATGGCCTTCATAAAACGTTGCGGCGCGGCAGGCCGTGCGGTCGATAAACTGGTCCGGAAACACGATGTGGCCGGGCGCTATCTCTTCGCGCAGTGAGCCGACCGCTGTTACGGCGATGAGGTGGGTCACGCCCAGGTGCTTCATGGCCCAGATATTGGCCCGGTAGTTGACGCGCGAGGGCGCAATGGTGTGGGCCGCGCCGTGGCGCGCGATTGTCACCATGGATACGCCGTTGCACTGCCCGGTGACCGGCAGGCATGAGGGCGCGCCGTAGGGCGTATGCAGTTTGGCGGTGCAGCTGTTTTCAAGAAAATCGGGATTGCCGAAGCCCGTGCCGCCGATGATGCCGATGATCGCCATAGGGTTCTGCTCTGTATTCTTCGTTGCTATGCGCGGTCCGCGCACACAGTGCGCAGGCCCGTTTTCTCGTGTGTCTTCACAGCATAGCAAAAGGGTTTTGAATCGGCAAGACTATATTGCGCTCAGCAGGAATGATTTTAGGGCATTTTTTTGAATATCATAGATTCAAAAAATTATCCGTTCGCCCTGAGCCTGTCGAAAGGCAGAACGGATTACCTGGCGCACACCAGAACCGTTCATGGCTCGAAAAGCCCGCTATGAACGAGCCGGCTCTTTGAAAGGGCTGCAGTAAAAAGGAATAGTCTCTGGATACAACGAAAGATTCTTTATGCCCAGTCAAAAAAAGTCCGGCCGGGCAGGCCCGGCCGGACGTCTGTAAAGCTTGAATCAAAAAAATTACTGCTTGTTTTTCTTCAGGTCTTCCACGACTGCCGGATCGGCAAGCGTCGTGGTATCGCCCAGATCATTAAACTGGCCGGCGGCGATCTTCTTCAGTATGCGGCGCATGATCTTACCGGAGCGGGTCTTGGGCAGACCGTCGGCCCACTGGATCTTGTCGGGCGTTGCGATCGGGCCGATCTCTTTACGTACATGGGCGATCAGCTCCTTTTTGAGTGCATCGCTCTTCTCCACGCCGACGTTCAGGGTTACGTAGGCATAGATGCCTTCGCCCTTGATCTCGTGAGGCATGCCGACGACAGCAGCTTCGGCGACTTTGGGGTGCGCAACCAGGGCGCTTTCGACCTCGGCGGTGCCCATGCGGTGGCCGGACACATTGATAACGTCATCCAGGCGGCCCATGAGGAAGTAGTCGCCGTCGGGGTCCTTGCGGGCGCCGTCACCGGTGTAGTACTTGCCCGGGAACTGGGTGAAATAGGTGTCCTTGAAGCGCTGGTGGTCGCCGTATACGGTGCGCATCATGCCGGGCCAGGCCTGGGTCACGCACAGATGCCCGCCCTCGTTGACTTCGCACTCGCTCTTGCCGTCCTCGCGCAGGATGGCAAGCTTGATGCCGAAGAAGGGGCGGTTGGCGGAACCGGGTTTGATCTTCATGGCGCCGGGGATCGGGGTGATCAGGAACCCGCCGGTTTCGGTCTGCCAGTAGGTGTCGACGATCGGGCAGCGGCCGCCGCCGATCTTGTTGTAGTACCACATCCAGGCCTCAGGATTGATGGGTTCGCCCACGGTGCCGAGAATGCGCAGGCTGGAAAGGTCGATGCCTTCTACCCACTGGTCGCCCTGAGCGGCGATGGCGCGGATGGCGGTCGGAGCGGTGTAGAACTGGTTGACCTTGTACTTCTCAACGATCTTCCAGAAGCGTGAGTAGTCGGGCCAGCTCGGTACGCCTTCGAACATGACGGAGGATGCGCCGTTTGACAGCGGGCCGTAGCAGATGTAGCTGTGCCCGGTGACCCAGCCGATGTCGGCGGTGCACCAGAACGTGTCTTCTTCCTTCAGGTCGAAGACGTACTTCAGGGTAACCGTTGCATAGAGCAGGTAGCCGGCCGAGGTATGGCAGGCGCCCTTGGGCTTGCCGGTGGAGCCGGAGGTGTAGAGGATGAACAGCGGATCTTCTGCATCCATCCACTCGGGCTCGCAGTATGCGGGCAGGCCTTTGGCATTCATTTCCTCATGCCACCAGCAGTCGCGGCCGTCCTTCATGGTGACGGCTGCGCCCGTGCGCCTTACCACGATGCAGTTCTTGACCGAGGGGCATTCATCCATGGCCTTGTCGGCATTGCCCTTCAGATCAACGGATTTGCCGGAGCGGTAGGACGCGTCGCTGGTGATGAGCACGGCTGCCTCGGAGCCCTGGATACGATCGCGCAGCGCGTCGGCCGAGAAGCCGCCGAACACGATGGCGTGAATGGCGCCGATGCGGGCGCAGGCCAGCATGGCAATCGGCAGTTCGGGAATCATGGGCAGGTAGATGACAACGCGGTCGCCCTTTTTCACGCCCTTGGCCTTCAGCACGTTGGCGAACTTGTTAACTTCGTGATAGAGCTCGATGTAGGTATAGGTGCGGGCCTCGTCAACGGGCTCGCCCTGCCACATGAGGGCGGCCTTGTTCTTGCGGGCGGTCTTGATATGGCGGTCAAGGCAGTTGTAGGATACGTTCAGTTTGCCGCCCTTGAACCAGGCAATCTTGGCCTCGTTCAGGTCAGCCTCGACAACCTTGTCCCACTTTTTGAAAAATTCGATGTTTTCATCAGCCATCTTGGCCCAGAACGTATCAGGGCTTTCAATGGACTCTTTGTACATTGCCTAGTACTGGGCCATGCTCTTGATGTGGGCCTTTTCGGCCAGTTCCTTGGGAACGTCGAAGACCTTTCCCATCTGTGCCAGTGACTGCATCTTCTGTTCTGCCATGTGTTCCTCCTTCTAAAGAGTGGCTGTTACGTGGTAATAAACATACCCGATAATGATGATTCCTTATTTAAAGCGGTAAGAATAGCAGATTTCGCCGACTTTTGCCAGATAATTTCAGAACTATATAATCAAGGAGCATGCCAAGTTCCGTTCAAGTAACCGCAGCACCGCACTGTCAATATTCGCTGAAAAAACAGGCACTTTAAAGCATTTTGACACGGCAGCGGTCATTGCGTCCTTGTCAGTTTGTCATGGTTGTTTTGCAAAAAATCTGTGCGGGCACGCAGGAAAGCCATTTTTTGCTTGATTATTCGTGTAAAAGAGGGGTATTAAAAACAAAAATGTCATGTGACAATCTGTCAATGCCGTTGTGTGCTGTTGCTGTATTTTTTTATTATAAAATGTGTTTTGCTTTATTTAAATGCTATCTTTCAGGTATAAAATATGACTTCTTAACCGGCTGTGATTACATGGCCCCTTTTTTGCTTTTACCTTTGCAGGACTTTTCGCGCGGTAAGGAACTATGAGCGATAAAAATACGATGACCGCCAGGCACTTCCATCCACTGGAAGAATCGGTGCTTTCGCTGGCAGCCGGCAAGCTGCACCACGTGGAGGCGCCTGAAACCGCTCCGGTGCTCCGGCCGCCTGTGCCCGAAGAGCCGGCCCCGCTTCCTGAAATGCGGCCCCGGGCCGACATGCCCCTTGAAAAGCTTAAATCAATTTCCCACACGATCAATGAATGTGTCCGCTACGTTGCCAAGCACGTCATCGGCCGCGAGCAGATCGTGCGCCAGACGTTCGTCGCGCTTCTGACGGGAGAACATCAGCTGCTGATCAGCCGCACGGGCATGGCGAAATCGCTGCTGGCGCGCCAGATTTTTGCCTGTTTCGAGGGCGCGCAGGTTTTCGAGAAGCAGCTGACCAAGGACACGATGCCTGAAAATCTTTTCGGCGCCTACGATATCGAAGCCATGAAAAAGGGCAAGATGATCCACAACGTCGAAGGATCGGTGGTGCTTTCGCATTTCGCGTTTCTGGACGAGATTTTCGACGCCAACGACATGCTGCTGCGCTCGCTCCTGTCGCTGCTCAATGAAAAGCAGCTCATCAACGGCGAACAGATTGTAAATTCAACCCTGTACAGCGCGATTGCGGCGGCAAATTATATCCGCTACACCGACGTGCTTGAAGCCGTCATCGACCGTTTTCTCTACAAGAGTTTTATCCCGGAAAACAAGGACCTGTACTTTCAGTACTCGATCGACCAGATATACCAGCAGCAGTTCGGCAAGGTCGCTCTTCCGCAGCGCCGTCTTTCTCTGGGCGAGCTGGCCTATGCCAAAAAAGTCATCCAGAGCAATCAGATTGCCGTTCCGGGGTATGTGCTGTTTTTGAAAAATTATATCCTGAAAAAGTATATTGAGGAGACGCGCGCCACCCACTCCGACCGCAAGGACTTTACGATCAGCGACCGCAAGAGCGTGAAGATGCAGGACACGCTGCGCGCGGTCGCGTTCCTGGACGGCCGCGAGGAGGTCAGCGACCAGGATCTGGACAACCTTTTCCTGTCGGTGTGCACGCTTGGCCGCGACGATGAAACCGCGCTGCTTGCCAAGATAACCGGGGCGGCGCGCAATTATTTCCGCCAGGACCGCGACATCCTTGAAAACATGTTCAATGCAATCGATATATTTAACATCATCAGGTCTTCCGAAAACCAGGACATGCTCAAGAGCGATACATCCTTCAACCTGATCCGCACCCGCCTGCAGGAAACCGCACGCGCGGAAACCTCGCGCTTCAAGGATTATTTCAACCGCCTCAAGACAAAGATCATGTCCCTGAACCGCGACACGTTCCTGCCGGAAACATTCGCCGTGCTTGAAAACATCAGCGAGGTTTCCATGAAGGATGCCGGATCGCGCGAGTGCCGCGAGCTTGTGGTCAGCTTCCGGCAGGCCGTGTTTGAGTACAAGAAATATCTCAAACTGTAGGGTGCCGTAAGCCGGCAGAACGCTGTTCTGCCGGCTTTGCACGATCGCCCGTTTCATCCAGAGGCACCCGGGCGCAGCATGGCACTATGGAACAGTCCGCATTCAGCTCCTATCTTTCCTTTTACCTGCCTTCCTGCGACATGTGCAGCACGCAGAGCCTGAAATTCACCCCTGAGCTGATGAAGATTTTTTATATCGCGCGTGTGGTTTTCAGCGAAGCCAGCCGCCATCGCATCAAGACGCAGGCCGCGCCGCTGTTCAACCGTGAAACCGTGTTCGCCCGGGGACGGGACCAGGACAATGACAGCCTGCAGCCGCAGCGGCCCGCGCGCATGGATAACAGCATCAACCTCGCGCCTATCAACTCGGTCAGCGATATAGCCCACCTGCTGCCGCGCGAGCACATCATTTATCCAGACACTATTTTCTATAAAAAAGTCGCCAATCGCGAGTTGATCAAGATCGATTACGAAGGCGGGGCCGCAGCTGTGTCAAGCGTTGATGATTTCCTGGGCGAGCAGCAGGTGGAACTCAGGCGCAGCCAGAAAGTCTATCTTCTGTTTGACAATTCGACCTCGATGAACGGCGAAAATTTTAAAAAGCTGATCGTTTCCAAGGCCATTGCCATCGAGTACCTGCGCCGGGCGGCGGCCGAGGAGCCGCAGCTGTACTTCCGCTCATTTCACAGCGAGGTATCCGACCTTGTGAAGGCCTCAAGCCGCGCCGACATTGAGTCGCTTGTCGCCCATATTACACGGCTGTCGACCGGAGGCGGTCATATCACCAATATCGGCGAGGCCATCGAGCAGGCCATTGCCGACATCCGCGCCGACGTTGAGCTTCGCCAGGCTGAAATCCTCGTGCTGACTGACGGCTTCGGCCCTGTTCCGCGCGACCTGCGCGAGCGGCTCGGATCAATCAAGCTGCACATCATCCTGATACCTGACCTGGATATAGAGAAGATACTGCAGATGTATCCCGACCGTGCGGCCTGGAAAAAAGGCGGCCATGACGGGACGCGGCCCATGCCGCCGTTCTGGAGCTACTACGGCGCAAAGGCGCCGCCCGCCACGATCGAGAACGATGAACTGCTCAGGGAGGGCATACGCTCGGTTCAAACGGCCGCCAAGTCGGTCAAAGAGCTCAAGATGCTTGAGATACTGCAGGGCCTCAACCAGGTGTACGCGCTGCAGGAGGTGTGCGAAAATTTTATCTTTGTCGTGATTACCTCGATCCTGGAAGAATCCTTCCCGTTCAATGAAACCGAGCTGGCCGCGGCCCGTGCCGAGGCGCAGCGCCTGCATGAACTGAGCATAGAGCAGCTTTCCAACGCGGAAAAAATGAAAACCCTGCAGCAGGTGAATTTCCTGATCCAGTTTCTCGAAGTCGCGCGCAATAACACGCAGGACGGGGGGCTGAAAAAGGGCATCAGGGAAGTCGAGCGGATTTTGCGGGCCGTGCAGGCCCGCATCCTGGGCGACCCCTGGATAAAGTCGGTCCTCAGGTTCGATGATATCAGCATCGACTTCAAGTTCGACATGGCCGCTGAGCGCAACCGGGACGACGGCGCCAGCCTGTGGGAGGCGTTTGCGTCGCTTATAAAGATTTTGCGCGAAAAGCTCCGCTATTTTTACGGCCAGCTGCGGGATCAGTACAGGATTTGATTTGCGTGCGGCGTGCGCGCGCATGCTGCAATTATCACGATCGTCGTTAAGCGGAATTTCTGGAGTCCGCGCCTGCCGTATTGTGAATAGTCAGCAACAATTCGCAAAAATAATTTTTTTAAAAAATGTCGGGACTTGATTTGATCCCGTAGCCATGCCGACCATGGCCGGGCCGGGTATCCATGCGGAGGCTCCCTGTATGCGAGCGGCGCAGAAGGAATTTTAAGGTGTCGTGGAATAAAAAACGCCGCCGGCATGTGCCGGCGGCGCGGATATGGTGTCGACTGTCCGGCAGGTTTACCTGCTTGTGTGAATCATCGGCTCAATGTCAGGATACTTCTTCTTGATGTCCTGCCGGGCCTGTTCGGCCTCGGCGCGGGTTGCATAGGGGCCGACCTTGACGCGGTGCCAAATGCCTTTTGCGCCGAGGTCAACGGTTTCAAGGTAGGCCTGCAACCCGCGTTTGTTCATCCGCTCGATTTCGTTTTGAGCCGCCGGCTGCGTCTTGAAAGAAAACACATGCACTGAGAAAGCCCCTGGTTTTGGCGCCGGTTTTTTATCAGGGGCTGCGGGCTTGGCCGGTGTGTTCTGCACAGGCGCCGCCGCCGGCTCGGCTTTTTTCTGCGGTTCGGCGGCTTTTTGTTGTCCGGTTTTTTCGGGCGCTATTTCGGTACGGATACGCTCAGGTACTGGCGGCGCCGGCTGCGGTTCAGTTGCCGGCTTTTCTTCTGCTTTCTGAACAGCGCTCTCGCCAGGGGCCGTATCCGGTGCGGCTGCCTTTGGTGTCGGGCCGGTCTCTGATGCCGGAGCGGGCTGCTCAGCGGAAACTGCCGGTGCTGGCATTACCGTCTCCGGTTTCTGCACGGGCTGCTTTGATTTTTTCCGGACAGCAGGCGGGGCGGGTTTTGCAATCTGTGCGGATGGTTCGGGCTGCTGCAGGAAATAGTCTGCAAGAACGTACGCACCCGCAATAACAGCCACACCCAGAAGCACAAGCGCGATAAGGCGTATCTTTGATCCCGGGCGGCCTGCCAGCGGTTCTTCGGCAAAGGCGTCCAGGGAGAATCCCGGTTCTTCGCTGCCACCAGGTGCGAATGCTCCCGCAATCGAGGCATCGGATTGCTGCCGGATCTCCGGGATCAAATCAAGGCCGCTGGTTGCAGGCTCAGCCGTGTCCCTGCCGAGTATCAGCCCAGGGCCGTCATCCGGCCGCCGGGCCGGGGCGCCCATTGAATCCAGCGCGCTTGCAAGCCGCTGCCCGCTGGCTTCATCAATGAAGGCCGCGCTGTCCTGCGGCGCGGTTTGAGGGGCGGTCTCATCGATAAAAAGGCTGTCATCCAGAATGAAGGGCTGCTCGGGAGCGCCTGCTTCACTGGTAAACGGAAAGGTCTGCCCAGAAGTTTCCGCTTCTGAAAACGGGCTTCCGGTGGTTTCCCGGAAAAGGCTGTCGTCCGGCAGCGCAAAAATATCCTGCCCGCCTGTCTGCTCAGTGGGCATGGCCGGCATCTCCTGCCTCCTAGGGGCATCCGGGAAATGCGGCGGGGTTTCGTCCGCATCCTTACTCAGAAGCGCTTCAAGGTCAAGACGCGAGGGCTCAGGCGTGTCGTTCGGGGCGGCCGGCTGCGGCATGCTGTCCATGGCGTCGAGCTCATGCTTGGCATCCAGGAGCAGATTGCTGATGTGTAAATCAAGCGGTACTTCCTCCGCTTCCCGGCCGGAGGGCTGGTTCCCCGGCGACTCGTCAGGGTGCTGCATGAGTACGCCGCCGCAGATGGGGCACTCGGTTACTTCCTGTTTTATTTCAAATTCACAGTTCGGGCAGTACATACGCGGTCCCCTTGTGTTGGCTGTTTATTGCAGGAATCAGTGCCCATAGCTGCCGGCATCTGTTATTTTTTCGACATTCGAGGCATATATCTTTATAGTTTTATTGCGTTCCGTTTTTTTTGATTTCCGTGCGCGGGCATGTACCCGCCATGGGGGCACAGATGCCTGACAGCACACAGGCTGCACCGCGGATTGCGCGCCGTGCAGACCGCGCGTCCGTGGTTGACCAGCAGGAAGTTCATATCAAGCCACAGCGGCTTCGGCAGCAGACACATGAGGTCCTTCTCGATGCTATCCGGCGCGGTATGGGCGCTCAAGCCCATGCGGCCTGCAAGCCGTTTAACATGCGTGTCGACGGCAATGCCTGCGGCGACATGAAATGCACCTGCCAGCACTATGTTGGCGGTTTTGCGCGCTACTCCCGGAAGCATGACGAGATCCTCCATTCTGGCGGGAACGCTGCCTGCGTATCTTTCGGCAATGATGCGCGCCGTGGCGATGATGTGTGCAGCCTTGGTGCGGTAGAATCCTGTCGGCCGTATATCCTGCTCAAGAACTGTTTGTCCGGCGCGGGCGAATGCAGTGACGTCCGGATATTTTCTGAACAGGGGCCCGGTTACCTCGTTGACTTTTTTATCAGTGCACTGGGCCGACAGGATAGTCGCGATCAGCAGTTCAAGCGGGCTGCGGTGGTTGAGCTCGGTATATGCTTCAGGATAGGTGCGGCGCAGAAGGCGCACAATGGCGCGGGTGCGTTTTTTCAAATCTTCGAAACAGGTCGTCATCGATCAAACCGCAGCCGTGGGGCGACAGGGTTAGCGCGTCTCGAAACCGGGCACATGCGCAAAAGCGACGCGGTCACCGGCGGCTATTCCGTGCCGGGCGCAGAAACCTGCGTTGACTTCAAGGACATAGCGTGCAGGGCGGCCAATGCCGAACGGACCGCTGGCGTAGGGTTTCGTGTTCTCGACGATGCCGGCTACGGCCGGGGATGCGTCAATGAAAATCATGTCAAGCGGTATGGAGGTGTTGCGCATGGTAAATTGGTGCTTGCCGTCCTGTTCGAACAGGAACAGCATGCCGTGGCCAGGCCCGAGCTTTTTGCGGTACATGAGGCCCATTGAGCGCTGTCCGGCGGTGCGGGCCAGTTCCACCGTAACGCGCGCAAGAGAGCCGTTTGTCGGATAGAGAATCACGGAGGGTTTTTCCTCTGAGCAGCCCGCGCACACAAGCGCAGGCGCAAGCAGGAGCGTGAACAGTGTCCGGAGAGTTTTCATGGCGGTGCGAAAGGTTCCTGTTAAAGCCGAAATGCGAACAGTTACACAATAAGCTGTGAATCGGTCCTTAAGGAATAGTGCCGATCCGAAGCCGGCCCGCTGTTGTCCGGCGGCTTCAGGCTGCACAACCTCCTGCGCCGGCAGTGTTGCTCTGCCAGCCTGTTCAAACTATAGCGTTTCGCAAAGCGGCTTGTCAATCCCCTTCGGCTCTGAACCGCAGGGAACCGTCCGGTATGCCTGATGCATGCGTGCCGTCGGTGTTTTTTTGTTGCCCGCGCCGCGCTTTTTGCCTATACTCCCTGCACCTGCGAGCAGACGGGCTGCAGGCCCTGCTGCGGAATACATCCGGCCGTTTCGGCCCAAGGCTCTTTTATGCGTAACGCAAACGCTGCAACCGTTCTTGCAAACATTAAACAGCTGCTCAGGCCTGCGCGCACGGTGATGGTCATGATTTCCGATCCCGTAGACCCTGACTGCGTGGCAGCGGCACTGGCGCTGCGCTGGATGCTGACCCGGCAGCGCAAGGCCGTGGCACTCGTCAGCCTGTACCGCATCCCTGCCGCGATGGTGGATTTTCCCGGTATCGGGCAGGTACGGGCCTGCGATACCGTGCTGCCTGATTTTTCGGCCTTTGAGGTCGTGATGCTGGTCGACGGCGCGACATGGCCGCAGTTTTTCGGCCGCGACTGGGTCCATGTGCTTGAGGGGCTTGACCTGCGCAGGCTGGTCAACATCGACCACCACGTGCCCGACGATATTCAGGCGGCAATTCCCCGCACATGCCTGAACATGCAGCTGTCCTCAACGGCGCAGGTGTTGTATGAGTGTTTTATCAAGCCGGAAAAAATGCGTCTGCCGATTGAAGTCGCCGATGTCCTGTACCGCGCGCTTCTCTATGATTCGCGCAATTTTAAAAATGAAATGCATCGCGGCGAGTATGCCTTCGCCGACATGCTTATTGAACAGGGTGCCGACCATGCGCGTGCGGTTGACGTGAATGTCGATATGCGTGAAGTCCGTTTCATGGCCTGGGCCATAAAGAAAACGGATTTCATCCCGGGACTGTACCTGAGCCTGCTGTGCCTTGACGCGGGCCGCCAGAAAGATCTACACGCGCTGCTGGGCGAGGACTGGCCGGAGTTCAACACGCTGTACAAGGAAACCGTTCTGCGGCAGGTAAGGGGCTTTCATTACGGCGTGATCCTGCAGGAAAAGGCCGGGCAGGGCAGCGTGCGACTGACGTGGCGCACCAGAAATTACGGCAGTCATCTCAGCGTCGCCGAGATCGCGTGCCGGGCCGGGTTTAAAGCCGGCGGGCACCGCAATGCCGGCGGCGGCAGCTTTCACGGCTGCTTGGCTGACGCGCGCGCGCGGCTGCTGGAAGAGTTCAGACGCGCGCTGGGTGGGGCGTGACAGGCTGTTGAAAACCGACCGTCTGCCGTTCGACAGGCTCACGGCCCTGGGCTTCGCCGAAGGGCTTCGGTGCGCTACACAGGGCGTCCGGAAACGCACGCCTCATTCCTCATGATGTCGCGCGCCCTGCATCTGCGCATTTTTGAACAGCCTGTGTGGTGTTGCTGGCGGGTGCTATTGACGGGGACGGTTTTTCGCTGCAGGTGTGGCGTGTTCAGCGGAAACAGGCGCAAGCCTGTTTTTTTTCTGAGAACCGGGAACAGAACCAGGCTCGCGACGATAAGCACCACCGCGATAACGAATGAAATTTCGATTCTGTCGGTCAGCATGCCGCCGCGTATATCGCCGCGGAACTGTTCGGTGATCAGGCGCTCACAGCTGTAGCACAAACCCCAGAGCAGCGCCAGCTGGCCGTCGAAGGTCTTGCGTTTGCGCAGGCTGTAGAGCAGGATGAAGGTTACGGCCGCGCCCAGGGCGCTGTAGAGCTGCGTGGGGTGCAGGGGCACGCCGCTGCGGGCCAGGGTCAGCGGATGCGTGAACGTAACGGCCCAGGGCAGGCTGCACTCACGGCCATAGCAGCACCCGGCCGTAAAGCAGCCCAGACGGCCGAAAAACACGCCCGCGGCCAGCGAGGGCGCGAACACGTCAAGGGTTTTCCAGACCGGCAGCCGGTGCTTGCGTATCATCCACACGCACAGGATAACGGCCAGGATGAAGCCGCCGAAAAATGTCAGGCCGCCTTCCCAGATTTTGAACATGTCAAGCGGATGCTGGCGGAAGTACGCAAGGTTGGTCAGGATATAGTAGAGCCGGGACCCGACGATTCCGCCCAGCAGAAGGTAAAAGGCCAGATCAGCAACCGCATCCGCGCTGAGGCCCACGCGGCGCGCTTCGCGCAGGGCGATGAACAGCCCGACCGCGAATCCGACCGCGATTAGAAACCCGTAGGTCTTGATTGAGAAACCGCCCAGTTCGATCAGGACAGGGTGCATGGCGTACACTTTCGAGCAGGATTGTTTTACCGCCCTGGGCGTGTGCCGCACCGGGCGCTGTTGCCTGTTTTCGTCTCAGCGTTCAGCGCGCTTTGCGCCTGCGCGGGAGGCGAGCATGCGCCGCAGTTCAAGCAGCACCATGCAGGTAATGCCGGTTGAAATGCAGGCGTCGGCCACGTTGAATGCCGGCCAGTGATAGGCATCCATCCAGTGCGCATCGAGGAAGTCGACGACTTCACCCAGGCGGACCCGGTCGATCAGGTTCCCGACGGCGCCGCCCAGGATCAGGGACAGGCACCAGCGCTCAAGCCGCTGGGACGGATGCGACTGGGCCAGCAGGAACGCGAGCAGTCCGAGAGCCAGCAGCGTTGCCGTTATGAGCAGCGCAACGCGGTATGCTTCCGGCAGGTTCTGCAGCAGGCCGAAGGCCACGCCCGGATTGCGCACGTGCACGATGTTGAGGAATTCCGGCACGACCTCGATGCGCTGATAGCGTGTCAGGGCCGCGCTGATCCAGAGTTTTGATGACTGGTCGGCCGCGATTACCCCGGCAGCGATCAGCGCGACACCCGGGTATTTTTTAGGCATTGGTCGCCCCGACCGCCTGCGCGCAGCGCCCGCACAGTTCCGGATGACCGTTGCGGTGGTATTTCCAGCAGCGCTGGCATTTGGCGCCCTCGGCGCGCTTGATCGCAATGCTTAACTCCGCCGCTTCCGCGCTGCCCCCGCGCACAAGTTCAACGCCGGACACAATCAGCATGTCGGCCAGGCCTGCGGCGCGGCTGCTCAGCAGATCGAATACAGCGCCTGATGCCGTGATGGTGACATGCGCTTCCAGCGCGTTGCCGATCTCTTTGCGCTCGCGCGCAAGCTCAAGCTGCTTGAGCGCCTGTTCGCGCACCTGAAGCAGCTGCTCCCATCGCGCGCCGAGCCCATCGCTGTCATAGCGTGTGTCCGGCTCGGGGAAGCGGGCAAGGTGTACGCTTTCCTCCTTTTCTCCGGGCAGGAACTGCCAGGCCTCCTCCGTGGTAAAGGCCAGGATCGGCGCCATCAGGCGCAGCAGGACGCTCAGGATTTCATGCAGAGCGCTCTGGGCTTTCCGGCGGGTTGCATCATTGGCGGCCGAGCAGTACAGGCGGTCCTTGAGGATGTCAAGATAGACCGCGCTCATATCAACGATGCAGAAATTCGTGACGCTGTGGAACACAGTGTGGAACTCGTAGCGCCCGTAGGCGCCGGCGACCCTGTCCACGAGCTGGTTCAGGCGCAGCAGTGCCCACTGGTCAAGCTCCTCAAGGTCGGCATAGTCAACGCGGTCCCGGGCGGGATCGAAATCGGCCAGCGTGCCCAGCATGAAGCGCCAGGTGTTCCTGATCTTGCGGTAGGCCTCGCTCAGGCGCTTGAGAATGTCGTCGGAAATACGCATGTCCTCCTGGTAGTTCTCTGAGGCGACCCACAGGCGCAGCACTTCGGCACCGTACTGTTTGATGACTTCCTCCGGCCGGATGACATTGCCCCTGGATTTGGCCATTTTCTGGCCCTTGCCGTCCATCACAAAACCGTGCGTGAGCACGGCGCGGTATGGAGCTCTTCCCCTGGTTCCCACGCTGGTCAAAAGCGAACTCTGGAACCAGCCGCGATGCTGGTCGCTGCCTTCAAGGTACAGGTCGCAGGGGCTTGCAAGTTCTTTGCGGCGCTCGAGTACGGCCGCGTGGCTTACGCCCGAGTCGAACCAGACATCCAGGATGTCGCTCTCGGGAGTGAACTGCGCATGGCTGCACGCCGGGCAGATCGTGCCCGCGGGCAGAAGCTCCGCGGGGCTGCGTTCGAACCAGATATCGCTGCCTTCTTTTTCAAACAGATCGGCGACATGGTTGATGACGGCCTGATCGAGCAGGAGGTGGTTGCAGCTTGTGCAGTAAAAGGCAACGATCGGCACGCCCCAGGTGCGCTGCCGCGACAGGCACCAGTCAGGCCGGTTTTCAACCATGCCGCGGATGCGGTCGATGCCCCAGGTCGGTATCCAGTTCGTTGCGGTGATGGCCTCAAGCGCGCGCTCTCGCAGACTGTTTGTTTCCATGGAGATGAACCACTGCTCGGTTGCCCGGAAGATAACGGGTTTCTTGCAGCGCCAGCAGTGCGGATAGGAGTGGCTGATGTGCTGTTCGCCGAGCAGGGCGCCAGAAGCGCGCAGGCGCTCAACGATGGCGCTGTTGGCCTTGAACACGAATTGTCCGGCGAATTCGCCAGCCTCGGCGGTAAACACGCCGGCGTCATCGACGGGTGCGAAGATGTCGAGCCCGTAGCGCAGGCCCACGTCGTAGTCTTCCTGGCCGTGGCCGGGCGCCGTGTGCACGCAGCCGGTGCCGGCCTCGAGGGTCACATGCTCGCCGACAATCATGAGTGAATCGCGTTCGCACAGCGGGTGGCGGCAGACAAGCCCTTCAAGATCCCGGCCGCTGAACCGGGCGACGATTGCATGCTGCTTAATGCCGCAGGTCTGCAGCGTGCTTTCCAGCAGGCCTTCAGCCAGAATCAGCACTTCGGCGCCGGCCGTGACGGCAACATACTCAAGGTCGGGGTGCAGGCAGATTGCAAGGTTGGCCGGCAGGGTCCAGGGCGTCGTGGTCCATATGACCACGGATGCGTTTTCACGGGCCGCTTCGGGAAGTTTCGCGCTGCTTTCGGGCGTGAGCGCGAATTTTACGTACACCGAGGGCGTTGTTTCATCCTGGTATTCAACCTCGGCCTCGGCAAGGGCGGTGCCGCAGGAGGCGCACCACTGTATCGGTTTCTTGCGCTTGTACACGCCGCCCGAGGCGACGAATGCGCCGAACTCGCGTACGATCGTCGCGCTGTAGCCGGGCGTGAGCGTCAGGTAGGGGTTCCCCCAGTCGCCCAGAACGCCGAGGCGCTTGAACTCCGCACGCTGAATATCGATGAACTCGCGGGCATAGACGCGGCACTGCCTGCGGATTTCAGATTTTGACACGCTTTGCTTGTCGCGCCCCAGGTTTTTTTCAACGTTGAGCTCGATGGGCAGGCCGTGGCAGTCCCAGCCCGGAATGTAGGGGGCCTGGAAGCCGGCCATAGTTTTCGATTTGATGATAAAATCCTTGAGCAGCTTGTTGAGCGCGGTGCCGATGTGTATATGGCCGTTGGCATAGGGCGGCCCGTCGTGCAGGATAAATTTCGGTCCGCCGGCGCGGGACGCCTTGATTTTTTCATACAGACCCGTCTGTTCCCAGTGCGCCAGCAGCTCGGGCTCCTTGCGCGGCAGGCTGGCCTTCATGGGAAACGGGGTCTGGGGCAGGTTGATCGTATTCTTGTAGTCCATGGGTTTCTCCGGGCAGTAACGGTGTGCGGCTCACGCCGTGCAATAAAGTGATAAAAAGTAGCGGTATGGGCGTATAAAGTCAAGTTAAAACAGGGCGATCGAGACGGGCGGCAGATAAAATCTTGCTTCATGCCGGTGTGCTGTGTTAGATTTAAATTTTTTGTATGCGGCGACCGCATTGCCCGGCCCGGTTGACAGACGCGCATGTAAAGGCAGCATCGATGGATCGACACTACAATCCCGGCACAATCGAAGAGAAATGGCAGTCCTTCTGGGACGCCAATCAGAGTTTCCGCGTCAGCGATGAAGATGAAGGGCGGGAAAAATACTATGTGCTTGAAATGTTTCCCTATCCGTCGGGCCGCATCCACATGGGGCACGTGCGCAATTACACCATCGGAGACGTGGTCGCGCGCTATAAGGCCATGCGGGGCTTCAAGGTGCTGCACCCCATGGGCTGGGACTCATTCGGCATGCCCGCGGAGAATGCCGCTATTCAAAACAAGACGCACCCGGCCGCCTGGACGTATGCCAACATCGACATCATGCGCGCGCAGCTCAAACGCATCGGGCTCAGCTATGACTGGGAACGCGAGCTGGCAACATCGGATGTGAGCTATTACGGGCTTGAGCAGCGCATCTTCCTGAAAATGTACGAGCGCGGCCTGGTCTACCGCAAGCAGGCCTTCGTGAACTGGTGCGAGACCTGCCGGACGGTGCTGGCCAACGAGCAGGTCGAGGCGGGACGGTGCTGGCGCTGCGGCGAAGAGGTCACCCAGAAGGAACTGCCTCAGTGGTGCTTCAGGATCACGCGCTATGCCGAGGAGCTGCTCGAGGGCCTCGAGGGCCTCACGGGCTGGCCCGAGCAGGTCATCACCCAGCAGCGCAACTGGATCGGCCGCAGTTATGGCAGCGAAATTGCCTTCCGGATTGAAAACAGCGACGACTCGATCACCGTTTTCACCACCCGGCCTGACACGCTCTACGGCGCGACCTTCATGAGTATCGCTCCCGAGAACCCGCTTGCCGTGCAGCTCTCAAGCGGCACCTCCCAGGCCGGTCCCGTGCGCGACTTTATCGCGCGCGTTTTGAAACAGGATAAAACCGTGCGCTCATCCGATGACCTGGTCAAAGAAGGCGTTTTTACGGGGGCGTACTGTATCAATCCGGTCACCGGCCGGCGCATGCCGGTGTATGTCGCCAATTTCGTCCTGATGGAATACGGCACCGGAGCCGTCATGGCTGTGCCGGCCCATGACCAGCGCGACTTCGAGTTCGCCCGCGCATACGGTCTTGATGTGCGGGTCGTCATTCAGCCCGAAGGCGCTCCGCTTGACCCTGCCGCCATGGCGCAGGCCTATGTCGACGACGGCGTGCTGGTGAACTCGAACCGCTTCACCGGGATGCATAACCGCGAAGCCATGGGGGCCATAACCGACTATCTGGCTGCGCAGGGGCTTGGCCGACGGACCGTCAACTACCGGCTCAAGGACTGGGGAATTTCACGGCAGCGCTACTGGGGCGCCCCGATTCCGGTTGTCCACTGCCCTCGCTGCGGCATCGTTCCGGTGCCCGAGCGCGATCTGCCCGTGGTGCTGCCGGAGAAGGTCTCGCTTGAGGTTCTCGGGCGTTCGCCTCTGGCCGACTGCACGGAGTTCGTGAACACGGCCTGCCCGCAGTGCGGCGCGGCTGCGCAGCGCGAGACCGATACCATGGATACGTTCGTGGAATCGTCCTGGTATTTTGCCCGCTACGCCTGCCCGGACCTCATGGACGCCCCGCTCGATCCGGCCAGGGTCAACTACTGGCTGCCGGTCGACCAGTATATCGGCGGCATCGAGCATGCGGTCATGCACCTGCTCTATGCGCGCTTTTTCACCCGGGTGCTGCGCGATCTGGGCATGCTTGACTTTGACGAGCCGTTCACCAATCTGCTGACGCAGGGCATGGTCTGCATGGAAACCTCCAGCTGCGCAAACTGCGGCTGGCTGTTCCCCGAAGAGGTGCAGTCCGGCGCGTGCACGCGCTGCGGCGGAGAGGCCCGGCAGGGCCGCACGGAAAAAATGTCCAAGTCCAAGAAAAACGTCGTCGATCCCGAAAAACTGATCGCGCAGTTCGGCGCAGATACCGCGCGGCTGTTCTGCCTGTTCGCCGCGCCGCCCGAGAAGGACCTGGAGTGGAATGAAAAGGGCGTTGAGGGCTCGTTCCGGTTTATCCAGCGCCTCTGGCGTCTGGCCGAGGAGAACGCGGATCTGCTGGAGCATGTCAACGCGGGGTCGTACGGGGAGCCCGCGCCCGGTGATGATGCCGGCAGGGCCATGCGGCGCAAAACCCATCAGACCATCGCCAAGGTTACCGCGGACATTGAGAAGAGTTTTCATTTCAACACGGCCATCAGTGCCGTGATGGAGCTGGTCAACCATCTGTATCAGTTTGTTCCGCATGCCCGCAACCATGCGGCCGGCACGCAGGCATTCAGGGAGGCCTTTGACGCGGCCGTGCTGCTGCTGGCTCCCATGGCCCCGCATGTGTGCGAGGAGATCTGGCAGCAGCTCGGCCGCGCGGGGCTCGCCGGCGAGCAGCCCTGGCCAACGGATGATCCGGCAATCGCGGCCGCCGATGAGGTGCAGATTGTCGTGCAGGTCAACGGCAAGGTACGCGGCAAGCTGAGTGTCGACGCCGCTGCGGCTGATGATCGGGTGCGCGAACTGGCCCTGGCCTGCGAGCATGTGCAGCCCTGGATACAGGGCCGTGAGATCCGCAAGGTTATCGTGGTGCCGAAAAAGCTTGTCAGCATCGTCGTGTAGCCCTGTAAGGGGCGCCGGCGGTTTTTTACCGGATGAGAGGAGACATATGAACGCTGCGAGGTTATGCGTCTGGGCTATGGTGCTTCTGTGCGTTTGTGCGGGCGGCTGCGGCTACCGGCTGGCGCGGTTTGACAATCCCGACATGGACGGCATCACCACGATAGCTATTCCGTATTTTGAAAATAAAAGCTATGAGCCCGGCATTGACGCGATTTTTACTCATGCCTTCGTGAACAAGTTTGTAGAGACCAAACGGCTGCAGGTGGTCGGCGCTGACGAAGCGGACGCGGTGCTGCGCGGCATTATCAAGAAAGTCGACGATGACTCGCTGGCACTGACCCGGGACCGGCGCGCGCTTGAGTGGCGCGTCTGGGTGACGATCAGCGTTGTTGTTGAAGAGCGCAAAACCGGACGCGTGCTCTGGAAACGCTCCGCGCTCAGGCACGGCGAAGAGTTCCGCACAAGCGACGATATTCAGCTCGACGAGGCCGACAAGCGGCGAGCCTTTCAGGAACTTGCCGCCGACCTGGCCGAGCGGGTGCATGACGGGCTCATGCAGGGTTTTTAAATGCCGGCCGATGATCTGCAGACACTGCTGAAAGGCGCTGTCGCGCCGCTGTATTATTTCCACGGTGACAACACCCGCCGTATCGACGATGCCCTGGAGGGGCTCAAAAAGAAACTGTTCGCGGATGCGGAGCCTGATTTCGACTCTGAGCGCTTCGATGCCCAGTCGCACGATCCCGCCGCTGTTTTAATGGCCGCCCGCACCCTGCCGGTATGCTTTGAGCGCCGCCTGGTGGTGGTGCAGCGCATTGATGCCTGGGAAGACGATGACCTTGCCAGGATGGAACCCTGCTGTCTGAAGCCTTCGCCATCTGCCTGTCTTGTGTTTGTCAGTGCAGCGGAAAAAAAGAAGCTCAGCGGTTGGGTGAAAAAAACAGGCCGGGTGTTCGCATGCGCCAATCCTCGCTGGGACAGCGATGTGCGTGCCTTCGTGCAGCAGGAGCTCTCCCGTCACGGGAAAAAGGCCGGGCCGGCGGCGCTTGCGCTGCTTTGCCAGGAGCTGGACGGCAATGCCCGCACCATGGCGGGCGAAATCGAGAAGCTTGCTCTGTACTGCATTGACCGCCAGACGATCGAGGAGGCGGATGTTGAAGAGGCACTGAGCGCCGGGCACCGTACGACGATTTTCAACCTGGTTGACAGTATCGGCGAGGGCCGCCTTGAACAATCGCTGCGCTGTCTGAAACAGTTGATGGACGGCGGCATGCCTGCGCTGCAGGTGCTGGGAATGATTGCGCGCCAGTTTCGCCTGCTGGCCCGGGCCTGCGAGGCTGACCCGGGGCGTGCAGGCGCCTCCCGGATCAGGCAGCTTTTGGGCCTTAAGACTGATTTTCAGGCTCAAAAAATAATAAAGCAGGCCGGGAGATGGTCTGCGGCCTGCTTCGGGTCTGTCTTTGCGGAATTGTCGTCGGCCGACCGGCAGCTGAAATCAAGCCGCAAGGATGGCCGGCTTATTATTGAGAATCTGCTGCTGCGCCTTGCCGGCCTGCGCGTATAGCCTGTTCAGCCGGCCAGCAGCACCGCATTGGCGCGCCTGGTCAGGCGTGAAATTGTGCGGTTTGCGGTATTGCTGTGGATAATGCCCTTTGTTGCTGTCTTGGCGATGAGGGATGTTGCGGCAACAAGCGTGGCGCGCACGGATTCCTTATCGCTGGTTTCTATCGCGCCCAACAGTTTTTTGACGGAGTTTTTCATTGCCGAGCGCTGGCTTCTGTTGCGCAGGCGCTGCGCAATGCTTTGCCGATGGCGCTTGACCGCCGATTTGTGATTTGCCAAGGGTGCTACCTCCATGTGTTTAAAAGAGTATTTCTAAAAGCAATGAATAATAGCATTGTTTTGATGTTTGTCAAGCTTTTGTTTCGGGCTGCGTCTGGCTGCACGTCCTGTCTGCTGCCCGCGAAGGGCATGACGCCATGACATGGTATGACAGTATCCGCACATCGTTCGGCTGGTGCGCGGCGGTGGCAGGGCGCTCCGGAGTGCGCCGTGTTTTCCTGGCGCACCCGGACCGTCAGTCGCTGCTGGCGGCTGTGTCGGGGCACTTTCCCGGGTGCCGGCCCGATGCCGGTCACTGCCGGGAGGCAGTTTTGTTTCTGGAACAGTATTTCGCGCACGGCGCTGCAGCGCTTCCGCCCGCGCGGCTGGATCCCGGCCCGGCAACCGCGTTTCAGCGCGCGGTCTGGGATGCGGCAGCCGCTATTGCCTTCGGGCAGGTGCGCACCTACGCCTGGATAGCAGCGCGGATCGGCCGACCGGCCGCGGCGCGCGCTGTTGGAAACGCACTGGGCGCCAATCCCCTGCCGCTCATCGTGCCCTGCCACCGCGTTGTGTGCGGCAACGGCAGCCTCGGCGGATTCTCCGCTGCTGGAGGGGTGGCGCTGAAACGCCGCCTGCTGGAGCACGAGGGCGTCGCGTTTGATGAGCAGGCAAGGGTGATGAGCGGTGAGTTGGACGTGTGAAGCCAGGAAAATGTGGTACCGGTTTAAGCCTGATGAGGTCGTAAAATCCGTCTCACCGGCCAAGGACAGTGTCCAGTATTTTTGTAATGATCTGAAATTAATGAATCCCGGCCTTCGCCGGAACGACTAACAGCAGGCATTGTCCGGTTAGTACGGCTTCATAAGCCTTGAACCTTGTTTCCCAGGCACATGAAAGGAGATTTTCTAAGATGTCCCATACCTCTATCGACTGGGAGCGCACGGCAGCCGAGGCGGCTGAATTGCTCAGCGCTTACATCCGGATCAACACGACCAACCCGCCGGGCAACGAAACCGAAGGCGCCCGCTTTCTGCATGAGGTTTTAAAACGCGAAGGCATCGCCTCCGAGATCATCGAGTCTGCGCCCGGACGCGGCAGCCTGGTCTCGGGCTGCACGGGCGGCGCAGTCCCCGAGATCATGCTGCTGCATCACATCGACGTGGTGCCGGCCGAGGCCGGGCGCTGGCAGGTGGAGCCTCATGCCGGCATTGTCCGTGAAGGTGAGATCTGGGGCCGGGGAGCGCTTGACTGCAAGGGCCTCGGCATCATCGAACTCATGGCTTTTCTGCTTCTGAAGCGCCAAGGCCTCGATCCCGGGCGCCGCATCGTCTATGCCGCTACCGCGGACGAAGAAGCCGGCGGCGCCTGGGGTGTGCCCTGGCTGCTGGAGCACCACCCGGAAAAGTTTCAAACACGCCATGTTATCAACGAGGGGGTCGGCTGGGGCCTGCGAACCGGCAGCCGCAATGTATATTTGTGCCAGGTGGCCGAGAAGGGCTCCTGCTGGCTGAACATAACCTTTGAAGGGCGCCCCGGCCACGGTTCAATTCCGCATGCGGAAAACTGCGTGCTGCACATGGCCCGGGCCATGCAGGCGCTGGGAGAGTACCGCTTCGGCCTTCAATGCGCCGCGCCGGTGCGCATGCTGCTGGAGGCTTTGGCCCATGAGCAGGACTATATGAGCCCTGAGCGGTTTCTGGGGATTCTGGACCCCGGCCGGAGCCGTGAAACGCTTGATGCGATCGGCGACGGGCCCATGCGTGAAATGCTCGCTGCCCTTTTGACCAACACGATGGTGCCGACCGTGGCAAAGGCCGGAACCAAAACCAATGTTATTCCCTCTGAGTGCGTATGCGAGATTGACGCCCGCATTCTGCCGGGCACAACCCCGGAAGAACTCAAGGCCCTGATTGAACAGCTGCTCGCAAAAGCCGGGTGCCGGGGCTTTACGGTGCATCTGCCCGGCGGCTCGCAGGCCTCGCAGTCACCAATGGATACCGGGCTGTACCGCGTGCTGGATGATGCCATCCGGGGCTGTGATCCGCGCGGCATGCTCCTGCCGTACCTGTCTCCCGGAGCGACCGACTCGCGTTTCTTCCGCGAGCGCGGCATCGTTGCCTACGGCATGCAGTTTGACGCATCGATTGAATCAAACCGGTTGATCCACGGCCATGACGAGCGCATCAGCCTCAGGCATCTGCTGTTCGGCATCCGGGTGCTCTATGATACGCTCAGGCGTTTTGCTGTATGAGGTGGACCTGCCGGAACATGCGCCGGGACGCAATGCCCTGTTTTTATCTGATCCATCCGGGTGTTAAAGCTGACGCCGGAGCATGTTGATGACCGGGACGGCCACCTCCGGCTTAACCTGCCAGTATCTGCCCGGTGCTGTTTGTGCCTTCGAGAGCCTTCCACAACATTCCATGGCCGTTTTGATTCGGCTGCCATTTCGGCAACCAGGCTGCTATGTTGAGGCGATGCTCTAAAATATCAGGCTGCTTCGATTAACTTGCCAGACAAGCCCCGGGATGTTCTGGAGTCCAATAGGTTGTTGTGTCACGTTTCACCGGGGCCGGTTTTTCGAGGGAGGCGTAGAATGCCATTGTCGTTATACGGCCCGGAAACTTCCACGCAGCCTGTGACCGGACCCAAATACAGCCGCGCAGGGTGCAGACAGCCGGCTGCATTTTTGCGCGCACAGTATGTTTGCTGTTTATCCTTGAATTTGATATGGTTGGGGCGCAATCCACCGCCGCCATGAACAGCGCTCACGGAACCCGGCATGCCTGATTTAAAAGCCATCGCAGAGGTGTTGATCCTCACGGCCGGGATCCGGGGCAAACCGGTCGGCATGACGCTGTTCCGGGACGGGCCGCCCGCAGCATGCGAGTCGATTCAGGAGGAATCCTGTACCATTGCGCGCCCGGCAACGGATGATGGCAGAGCCATATACTTTGATGCCGGCCATCATGACTGTCTGGCCGGCGTGTATCATTGCGGCATGATAGCGGGAAAGCCCGAAATCATGTCAGGCGAATACCCCTCCATAGCCAGCAGCTTTTTTACCTGTGGGGGCGCGGCCCGGCGCGCGTCCGGCACTCACGGGCGGATGCGCGGAGCCGTATAAATAATGATCGCAGTCCGTGAAACGGAGAGCAGCATGTACGCCGTTATTTTAGCAGGAGGATCGGGGACGCGCCTGTGGCCGATGAGCCGGGCGCTGTTTCCGAAGCAGTGTCTGCCCCTTGCCGTCGGCGGCCGGACGCTGTTTCAGGCAACCGTTGAGAGGGTGCTGGGCACTGTCGCCGAAGAGCGCATCACCGTGGTCACGCATGTTGATCAGGCCGCTGAAATCAGGCGGCAGCTTGCGCTCATGGGCTTGAAAAGCGTGCGCGTGCTCGCAGAGCCCCAGGCCCGCAACACCGCGCCCGCGATCGGACTTGCCGCCTGGCAGATACTGCGGGAGGCAGGCCCTGATGCCGTCATGGCGGTTTTGCCCTCGGATCACCTGATCGCCGACAGCGCGGGTTTTGCCGTCCTGCTGCGGCGCGCCGAGGCAGCCGCGAGCTCCTGCGGCCTGATCACGTTCGGCATCCGGCCCACAGGGCCCGAGACCGGTTACGGCTATATTCGCAGCGGCCGGGCGCTTGCCGGCGGCCTCTTCGCCGTGGAACAATTTATTGAAAAGCCAGATAGTGAGACAGCGCAGCGCTACCTTGCGGCCGGGGGCTATTTCTGGAACAGCGGCATGTTCGTATTCAGGTCCGGCGCCCTGATCGAGCAGTACCGGGCGCTGCTGCCGGACATGCATGCCGCGCTCAGCCGGATTGACGCAGCCGATGCTGCTGCATGCAGGAACACCTACCACGGCCTTGCATCGATTTCAATCGACTACGGCATTCTTGAGAAAGCCTGCGGGGTAGCGGTTCTGCCGGCTGAAATCGGCTGGAGCGATCTGGGCAGCTGGCAGGCCTGCTATCAGGCAGCCGATCAGGATGATCGCGCCAACAGCTTTACAGGCCGGGTGTGCGCCGTTGATACGCAGGGCGCGCTGATCCGCTCTGATGCGCGCCTTGTGGCCGCGGTCGGCGTACGGGACATGATCATCGTTGATACGGCCGACGCCCTGCTGGTATGTGAGCGCAGCCGGGCCCAGGACGTTAAAAAAATAGTTGACCGGCTCACGGCCGCAGGCGCGCCCGAGGCCCGAGAACACCGCACCGTATACTGCCCCTGGGGCAGCTACACCTGCCTGGAGACGGGTGCGCGCTATCAGGTGAAGCGCATCAATGTGAACCCGGGCGCGCGGCTCAGCCTGCAGAGCCACCGCTTCCGCGCCGAGCACTGGACAGTGGCTGCCGGAGAGGCGCTGGTCATTGTTGATGAAGGGCAGCTTGTTGTCCGAACGGGCGGCAGTGTTGCTGTGCCGCTGGGCGCGCGCCATCGCATTGAAAACAAAGGACCCCAGCCGCTTATCATTATCGAGGTGCAAAACGGCGACTACCTCGGAGAGGATGATATCATACGCTATGAAGACGACTACGGCCGCAGCCTGGGACCGCTGCAGGCAATGGATTGAACATCCGCGGCTTGACCCCGGAATGCGCGGCGAGATTGAGGCTTTAGCGGAAGATCCGGACGCCGTTGAGGAGCACTTCGGCGGCGAGCTTGTCTTCGGCACCGGTGGCATGCGCGGACTGATCGGGCCCGGCCCCAACCGCATGAACCTCCATACGGTGCGCCGCGTCAGCCAGGGCCTGGCGGACTGCCTGACAGCAGCGCGCGCCCGGAGCGTGCCCCGCAAGGTTGCGATTGCCCGGGACACGCGAAGGTATTCCGCCGAATTTGCCGAAGAATCCGCGCTTGTGCTTGCGGCCAACGGGATTCGCGCCCTGCTGTTTGGCGAGATCAGGCCCACGCCGGTGCTGTCCTATGCCGTGCGCGCTTTGGGCTGCGATGCCGGCATTGTCATCACCGCCAGCCATAATTCCCGGGACTATAACGGCTACAAGGTCTATGGCCCTGATGGCGGCCAGGCGGTCAGCCCGCTGATTGATGCGCTGATTGCGGCGGTCACCCCCCTTGATTTTTTTGATGCAGTAAAAATTATCAGCCGTGAAGAAGCCTGCAAGGCAGGCCTGCTTGAGCTGATCGGCCCTGAGGTTGACAAAAGCTATCTTGCAAACGTCCGGGGCCTGTCGCGTACCAGCCCACGGTCGCGCCTGAGCGTCGTCTACACGCCCCTGCACGGGACCGGCTCGGTCAACATTGCGCAGCTGCTTTCTGAAAGCGGCCGGGATGTGGCGGTGGTGCCTGAACAGTCCGGCCCGGACCCGGAATTCAGCACCGTGCGGGTTCCCAACCCCGAGGACCCGGCCGCGCTCGACATGGCGCTTAAACTGGCTGCACAGACGCAGGCCGATATCGTTCTGGCAACCGATCCTGACGGCGACCGGGTCGGCACGGCCGTGAGGGGCCGCGATGGCACCTATCAGGTGTTGAGCGGCAACCAGGTCGGCGCCCTCTTGATCGAGTACATCTGCAGCAGCCTGAACGCGCAAGGGGCCATGCCGCCCGAGCCGGCTGTGGTGACGACAATTGTAACCGGAGAGCTCGGCCGCCGCGTGGCTGCATCATACGGCGCGCGCATAATTGAAACGCTCACCGGGTTTAAATTTATCGGCGGGAAGATCGAACAGTTCTGCACGGAGGGAAGCCCTTCCTTCGTGTTCGGCTATGAGGAGAGCTGCGGCTATCTCGCGGGCACGTTCGTACGCGACAAGGACGCGGTGATCGCCTCGTTTCTCATCGCGGAAATGGCGGCCTGGCATAAAGACGGCGGCAAAACCCTGCTTGATGTGCTGGAAGAGCTGCACCGGCGCCACGGCTATCATGCTGAAGATCTTCTCAGCGTTGAGCTGCGCGATATCGCCGAGGCCGAGCGCTATGTTGCGGCTTTCGATCATCTGCCCGCGGCATTTGCCGGCAGTATGATACTTGAGAAGCGTGACTATGACCGGCGCATCGGCTGGGATTATGCCCCCATGCGGAAATTCAGTCTGGAACTTCCCCGGTCGAGGGTTCTGCATTATTCGCTTGCGGACGGTTCCTGGTTCGCCGTGCGCCCGTCAGGAACGGAGCCGAAGGTTAAATTCTACCTCGGCACGCATGCCCCGACAGCCGCCGGAGCATCGGCACAGCTATCGCGTCTGCGCGAAGCCATTCTCTGCAGTCAGGGCTGACGCACCGGCATCCTCGAATAATCACTGCTATTAAAGGGTACATAACGTACGCGAGGTGCCCGAAAAACAATGGATGCTGTTACGGCCCCCCGGCAAAAACCATGACCGGCATGAGCAGGATAACAAAAAGCGGGTTGATGCGGATCGCCGCGGTTTTTGATAATGCCGCGCAATGAAGTTTAAAAAACCACAGCCCGTGTGCGGTTTCTGGTTGTAACAGCCGGTACTTTCTGCGTTGTTGGCGCTGGACTCTCAAGGCGCAGGGCAGAATCAATTTTTTATTTATTTTATTCAAGTTGCACTGAAACAGTACGATATTCTATACTGTAGTAAAGTATTGATTCAGCCTAAGGGTGTATCAACTCTACAGGAGTCTATATGAATAAGCACTCTCTGTGGATTATCGGCAGTCTGGTTCTGCTGCTGGTATCCATGAACGCACATGCCTCCTATTTCAGCATACAGCTGCACAACGGCAATGAAATGAAAACCGCGCAGTACTGGGAAGACGGCGACAAGATAAGTTTTTATACCCGCAGCGGCACGGTTTCGGTGCCGCGGTCGATGATTAAAAACATTGCCAAGATCGACGGCTCGCTTGAAAACGAAACCGTGTATGTGTCCCCAGAACTGCTTGCCATCCCGGGCGAGGAAGCCGCGGAAGAACTGCCCGCCCCGCCGGAGGAAACGGGCGCCGGCGCCGAGCGCGCCGAGGAGTTCATCGCCGACCTGCGAGACCGCCTGAGCATTATCAGCTCCAACATAGAAAACCTCAACCGCAACAGGGAGCTGTTCATGCACCAGCGTGAAGGCTATGAGCAGGAGCTGCAGCGGGCGCAGGGCCGGATCGAGGAGGCAAACAACGAGTCGCTGCTGAGCGCTTCCGACCGGGCCGATCGCGTACAGCTTGAAAACGCAAAAATCAGCGATATTGAGTCTAAAATTGCCCGCGTGGATGAGCAGCTGCGCAACAATGGCCGTCTGGTTGATGCGCAGAACAAGATGAAAGAGCGCGTTGAAAGGGAACTGGCGGGTCTTACCCAGTAGGCAGTCCGGCGACATACGTATGCATGCACGGCGACCCGTCCCGAGCGGGCCGCCCCGGCGCACACCTCACCTGATCAGGCGGCACTCCAGATAGAATCGTTTCTCCTCGGCCGAGCCCATCGAAAATGTTTTGCGCGGCAGGGCTCCCTGCAGCACGATGGTGCGGAACAGGTCTGCCTTCGCTATGGACGGCAGATAAAAACCGGCATTGCCCTGACGGCGGCCGAGTTCTGCCACGACTGCGCTGCCGTGCACATAATCGATAAGGGCCTGCTGATGCTCCTGCACAAACGCATCCAGAAAGTCCTGCAGGGTGCCGGTTGCGCACACCTGGCCGGGCGCATCGATCTCTGCAATGCCGCAGCCGCACGCGCTCACCCAGCCGAAGCGGTGCAGCGTCGATGATCCGGTTTCAGCGGCGACTGCTGCGGCCTCGTCCCCTGAGGCCGCCCGCAGGCGAACGCTCAGGCCCTGCCGGCGGAAATACGTTTCCATATATTCCGGCAGGCGTTCAGCCTGTATGTCGAACAGCACCCGGTAAATAGGCTCAAACAGCAGGCCCGGATCATGCAGGTTCACAAGCTCGACCAGCGCGTAGCGGGCCGGGTGGCTCATGAGCGCGGTCTGATCAGCCGAAGACTGTTTCAGCGTTTCCCATATGTTTTTTGCCGTTGCCAGCGAATGATTGCCGTCGCCGACTGCGTACAAAAACGCGCCCGTATCCGCGCCGCCGTACTGCCCGGCCGATGCATCGGCCAGGCGCCGAAGCGCCTGCGCCGCCGACGCTATGCGGACCGGGTCGTTGATCCCAAAGCCGCGCACGCGGCCTGCCTGCAGCATAAGTTCAATATCATAGAGCGGGCTGAGCGCATGCTCAAACAGCGGCTCGATCACGGTGCGGCCCGGATCGTCGATGAGCACCATGATATGGGGCAGCTCAAGGGGGGCATCGCGGCGTACGATGACGCGCGGCGGCAGCCGCTCAACGATGGTGCCTTCAGAGGCGCGTATCAGGCTGGTTGATCCAGGGCGATAATCATAGCGCTCAAGATCGAGGGCCGCCATCAATCCCTTGCGCGAAGCGGCATGCGGCGTGCGGCGGTCGACCAGGATAAAGCCCGGCTGCTGCGCGGTAAGCAGGCCCGTGTCAAGATAGGACTGCATGGTGCGGTTGATGCGGGCGACCTGCTCATCCGTGACGCGGTCAAGGTAGACCTCCGGCAGGATCATGTGCAGCGTGGAGGGGCTGCCGCCGACCCGCTCGGCAACCTGCCGCCAGTAATCGGGCTGGGAGGTGTACTGATCGCACGCAATGACGGCCCATGCAGAAAGGTCGATGCCCGGCCGGGGCAGCATGATCGTCGGCACGTGCAGTGCAACTGATTCAAGAAGTCTCTGCATCGCGGTGATTCCGGAAAGGGTAAGCTTGTGCCGGGCAGGCCGTGCCCGGCCTGCCGGTTGTGGGCGCTCGGGCGCTCAACGCATAGCACGATACTGAAAAACGCCCAGAAAATCAATCTTTTTCGCGTTTCAGCAGGCGCCCGCACGCAGACGCGGCCATTGCGCGCCGTGGAACGTGCCGCTTCAGCAGCAGCGCAGCATCCGGTACAGGCTGTCGCGCTCAACCGGACGGCTGCCGCTGCGGCGGATAAGCGCGATCAATGCCCGGCGATCAAGGCCGGTTGCGGTCGCCGCCCCGGCAGCGTGGGTGATCTTCTCCTCACGCACGGTGCCGTCAATGTCGTCGGCACCGAACACAAGCGCAAGCTGGGCCGCCGGCAGGCCGGTCATGACCCAGTAGGCCTTGACGTGCTCGATAGAATCAAGCATGAGCCGGCTGAGGCTGATCATGCGCAGTATGTCAACCGCGCCGGGCCGTGAGCATGTTCCCGCAAGCGCGGTGTTCTCAGGATGAAACGGCAGCGGGATGAAGGCCTGGAATCCTCCGGTCTCATCCTGCAGGCTGCGCAGGCTCAGCAGATGGTCGATGATTTCTTCCGGCGTTTCAATATGGCCGAACAGCAGGGTCGCGTTTGATTTCAGGCCCAGAGCGTGGGCCGCGCGCATGACCGCAAGCCACTGGCCGGCAGTTGCCTTGCGCGGACAGATCCGCTCGCGCACCCGGTCGCTCAGCACTTCTGCCCCGCCGCCCGGCAGGGATCCCAATCCGGCTTCTTTCAGGCGGCCGAGTACGTCTTCGATGCTGCCGCCCGATATATCGGCAAAATACTGAATCTCGGCGGCGGTAAAAGCCTTGATGTGCAGGCGCGGAAATTCACGGCGCAGGCAGCGGACCATGTCGAGATAATAGGTGAACGGCTTGTCGGGGTGCAGGCCGCTGACCATGTGAATTTCGGTAACGGACTCGCCGGCTGCGCGTACGCGCTCAACGGCCTCCTGCTGATCCATGCAGTATGCGTCAGCATCCCGGGCGTCACGGCTGAAGGCGCACAGGCCGCAGCGGGCCGCGCAGATGTTGGTAAGGTTGAGGTGGCAGTTAACGTTGAAAAAAACCCTGTCAGCGCTGTGGCGCTGCTTGAGCGTGTGCGCGGCGGCGCCAAGCGCGAGAAGATCGCCGGAGGCGAGGAGCCGCAGCCCGTCGTCGCGCGAAAGCCGCTCACCGGCAAGGCTCTTTGCAAGTATGGGTGCGACCCCGTCAGAATCGCGTACGCTGGCTATGGCCATGGCAACACACCGCTTGCTGGGTATATATACAGATGCATCAGGCCATATCGTACACGGCCCGGCCTGCGACGGGCAAGCAAAAAAATGCACGGGGCGCTTTTCCCAAGAAAGTCATGACATCAGGGACTTTTTCTGGTATGTACTGCTGTCACGCGCTGCCGCCGGTCCCCCTGCGGATGCAGCGGTGTCGCGATGAACCAACCGGAGCCGGAGCGTGAACAGGCGCTGCCGCGCCACTTCCTGCTGAATACTGACCATGAATGCCCTGACTGATAAAACGCCGGTTGTACGCTCATATTTCGATGCTATCGCCGGCCGCTACGATCTTATGAACACGCTGCTGTCCTTCGGCCTGCACCATGCGTGGAAGAGAACAACGATCCGGGCCGCCCGGATCAGCGGTGCCATGCGGGTGCTGGATGTGTGCGGCGGCACCGGCGACCTGGCCGCGCTTGCAGCCCGCAGGCTCGGCCCCGCAGGTTCAGTGACCCTCTATGATTTCAGCCGTGCGATGATGTGCGCGGGCCGCAGACGTGCACGGCAGCCCCGCACCCTGCACTACGTGTGCGGCGACGCCCGCGCCCTTGCGCTGAAAGACGAAAGCGTTGATGCCGTTATTATCGGCTTCGGACTGCGCAATCTGGCGGATATGGACGCGGGCCTGCGAGAATTCCGGCGCGTGCTCGTGCACGGCGGCCGCCTGGTGTGTCTTGAATTTTCGCATCCTGCCGGAGAGCTGCTGCGCCGTTTCTACGATCTGTATTCCTACCTGGTCATCCCCGTTCTGGGACGGCTGATTGCCGGTTCACGCGAGGCCTACACCTATCTGCCCGATTCCATCCGGGAGTTCCCGCCGCCTGAGCGCCTGCAGCAGATGATGGAGCAGGCAGGCTTCCGGGAGGTTGCATGCCGCCTTCTGACCGGCGGCATTGCGGCAATCCATACCGGGCATAAAGCATAGCGCTACAGTTCGGTCTTTTTTGCTCCGGGCAGCAGGCCGCAGCGTCCGTGTGCTGCTCCTGTGGTTTTCCCTGTTGTCTGTGCGGTTTTCCTGAGTTGCCTTGAGGCGCGGAATACGGACGTAAAAAACGGTTGGCTCACGGGGTGGGGCACGCCGGGGGTCTGGATTGCGGCTCGGACGGCCCGGCGGCGGGTGCTGCATCCGGGAGTGCATCGGGCACCGGCGCGTTGAGTTGCTCAATCGTCGGGCAGAGGCTGTCCAGCAGGTGTTTTTCAATGATATAGACGGTATCGGCATCGGCGGTTTTGGCGTACTGCTGAAAGGCGTTGGCGTCTTTACCGAGCAGAAGCGTGGCGCTTGTTCCACCGGCACGTTCGGCCGTGACCGTGCGGGAGGGGCTGGCAAGTCCGAATTCTTCAAGCGGCCCGTGCGCAAAACCAGCGGCGCTGAGGTTTGCAAACGCTCGCATAAGCCGGGCGGCGGCTTCACCGTTAACGGCTGGCCCTGCGCCTGCCTGCCACCCGTCTGCGTTTTTACGCAATGAGAGGCTGCAGCTCCCGCTGACCGTATAGGCGTGCACAAGCGCAGGATCGAATTTAAAAACGGTTTTGTCGCGCCATTGGTTCAGCGTTCTGGATGCTGCGGTCTGCAGGATGCCGTCGACCAGATATACCGTGTCGCTGCCTGCTGCGCGCACATAGGTGCTGAAAATATTCGGTCCGTTTTTGCCGATCACCACGTCGGCCAGTACGAGGCCGCTGCGGTCGCGGGCTTCGACGCGGACCCCGCGCGCCGGGTCTACTTCATAGAGCGCATGCCGGCCGGGATTGCGCGAAACCATGCTGGCGGTTGTAAGCGCTGCCAGAGAGTCGAGCAGCGCCTGCACCGCGGAGCTGTCGGCGGCATATGCCGCGTCTGTGTCCTGCTCCGACACCTGCCAGGCTGCGCCGGAGCGCTGCAGCACGACAGCGCCATTATCAGGGGAGGTCAGCGCAAGGCGTGCAGTTTCAGCGGGCGCAAAGCCGCTCAGCAGCCGGCCGGGTTCCTGGGGGACGCGCCGGAGCGCGGAGCCCTCCAGAAGCCAGTAGAGGGCGGCCAGTACGATAAAGATCAGGGCAAACAGGCCGAGCCGCCGCATTAGGTACCTCCGGTTATGGCCTGCGCGTCACGCAGTCTGCGCCGTCTGCGAAGGCCGTAGTGGAAAAGCCCGAATGCAATGACCAGCAGCGGCACGGCCATCAGATTGACGGCGCGCACCATCAGCTTTGCCGGCTCGCTCAGCAGGTGCAGGGGCCGTTCGCCCGCCTCGCGAGAGCGGATACCGATCAGTTCGTCTCCAATGGTCAGCCAGTCAATGGCGTTCAGGAAAAAGGTGCGGTTGCCTTCGAATTCATCAGGAAAGTTTTCGGTAATACAGCGCGAGGTGCCCGCTACAATGATCCTGGTATCAGGGCTGCGCTCGATAACCTCGGCAGGGTGCTGCGCGGTCTTTGCATCCGTGGGCGGCACGCCGCGGCCGGCAAAATAGCTCCTGAAGCTGCCGCTGAGCGCCACGGCCAGGGCTCGTTGGCCGCCTGTGTGCGTACGGGCATTAAACTCCTGGTCAGGGTTTAAATCAAAAAAATCCTGCTGCACCCAGGCTGCATCCGAACTCTGGGCCAGAATGTCAACCTTCAGGTTTGCAGTGGCATTGTCGGCAGCAATGACCGGGCTGACCCAGGGCATAACCATGCTTTCAATGCTGGAGCTGACCGGGTGGCGTGATTTTTCGGCGCTGCGGACAACGCGTACCCAGAATGGGTAGGGCAGCATGACCTCGTACATGCCGCTTTGGAAACCTGCCGTGACATTGACCGGGTCCAGTACCAGCTGCGGCAGCACGTGGACGCCGTAATGCGCGAGCAGGCCTGCCAGAGGCGACTCGGCGGGTGAGGCCTGCATGCGCTCATCGATCGCAACGCCGTCGACAAGGAATATGGCCCGGCCGCCCCGCATGATATATTGATCAATGATGAAAAGATCGCGTTCGGCGAGTTCGCGCGGAGAGGCCACCACCAGCGCCGACACCTGCGCAGGATCGATCAATTCGCCGCCCGCGGTCGGCACGGTACGCGTGAAATACTGCTCTTTGAGCAGCCGGTTGATCGCGCGCAGGCCCTGCTGCAGATCCGGCTCGCCGTGGCCGCTTAAAAATCCGATCGTCTGCTCAGCCTCCCGCGTAACGCGCAGGATTTTGCCGGTCAGGACGTATTCGAAGCGCTCGAGTTCGGCCAGGGTCGGAATGATTTCTTTCTTGTCGCCGTAGAGCACCGCAAGCCCCATGTACACGTTGGCAATCGCGGCCTGGTCTCGCTCGACGATATTGAGCTGCAGCTGGGGGATGCCCATGAACTGCAGCGAGCGCTGCAGGGCCGGATCATCGGCCGGGTCGATATATTCAATCGAGATCATGCCTTTGGCGCAGATGCGGTATTCCTCCAGCATGTCGCGGATCTCGTCGCTGATGCTCATGGCATACGGGGGCAGCTTGCGCGACAGATAGACCTTGACCGTGACGATGTCATCAAGCCCGCCAAGGACGGCGCGCGTGGAATCGGCAATGCTGTAGCGCCGGTTCTGGGTCAGGTCGATTCTGAAAAAATGCCGGTGGGCATACAGGTTGACGACCGCGAGAATGCCGGCAAAGAGCAGCGCGAGCAGGGCTGCCTGAACTGCGGATGTTGTCTTCCTGGTTGCCATGGCCTGTGCGAAGCTTCGTGTATATGCGTGCCCGGCGCGAAATTTCAGCGCCATTTTCTGCTTTCCAGCGCCAGCTGGTTCAAAAAAAGAAAAAATCCGGTTACGGTCAGGTAATAGAGAATGTCACGCGAATCGACAACGCCGCGTCCGATACTTTCGAAATGCGCTCCCAGACCCAGCCAGGAGCACGCCGGCACAAGGGCAGCGGGCATGCTGAACAGGACAACATCCTCTCCGATCACCAGCAGGGCGAAGCACAGAACGATCGCGAGGATAAAGGCCACGATCTGGTTCTCGGTCAGGCTCGATGCGAACAGCCCGATGGCCAGGTAGGCGCCTCCCATCAGGCAGGCTCCCAGGTATCCTCCCCAGATCGGGCCCGGGTCGGGAGAGCCGACTATCAGCACGGTCAGCGGCAGAGAAAGCGTCAGGCACAGCGTGATGGCAAGGAAGGCAAACGCGGCCAGGAATTTAGCCAGCACCGCGTCCCGCTCGCGCACCGGAAACGTCATCAGCACTTCAAGTGTGCCCAGTTTTTTTTCTTCAGCCCAGGCCCGCATGGTGAGGGCCGGGGCCAAAAAAAGAAATATCCACGGCAGCAATGCGAAAAACGGGCGCAGGCTCGACTGGCTGATGAGAAAGAATGTGCGGAAAAACAGCCAATGCGTAACGCCCAGAAACGCCAGGATCACGATATAGGCGACCGGTGAACTGAAGTAGCTGCTTAATTCCCTGCGGAACATGGTGAGGGTTGTCATCGTGGGGCCTCGCGGGTGGTGAGGTCCAGAAACACCTCTTCCAGGTTGATGGCTGTACGCTGCAGCTCGGCCAGGCTCCATCCATTGTCAACGGCTGCGCGGAAAATGCGCTCGCCCGCGTCTTCGCAGCTTTCGCAGCGCAGGCTGTAGCGGTGCAGACCGCCGGTTTCAGCCAGATGGGTGACGGACGTCATGAACGGCAGATCGCGCAGCGCGGCTTCAACACTCTCCCGGTCAGCTCGTATGCTTACCAGCAGTTCCTGGCCTGAGCGCGCCATGGCGGCCAGCTCGGCGGGCGTGCCGGTGCCGGCGATGCGGCCTTTGCTCATGATCAGCACCCGGTCGCAGGTGGCTGAGACTTCCGGCAGAATATGCGAGCTGAGGATGACGGTTTTTTCGCGGCCGATGTCGCGGATCAGGGAACGCATGCCGATGATCTGATGCGGGTCAAGACCGATGGTCGGTTCATCAAGCACCAGAATGGGCGGGTCATGGATGAGCGCCTGCGCAAGTCCCAAACGCTGCCGGAATCCCTTTGAGAGCTCTCCGATTGTTTTGGCGGCCATGGGGCCCAGACCGCACAGCTCAACCACTCGCCGTACGGATTGAGAGCGCTGCTGCGGGGCAATCGCGCGCATGCCGGCAACGAAACGCAGGTACTCCAGTACGCCCATCTCCATGTACAGCGGGTTGTTTTCGGGCAGGTAGCCGATACGACGGCGCACCTCGATGGCTGCGCTGTTGACGTCAAAGCCGGCAACGCTGGCCGATCCTGAATCAGAGGGTATGAAACAGGTCAGGATTCGGATGGTGGTTGACTTGCCCGCGCCGTTGGGGCCCAGAAAGCCCAGCACCTCGCCTTTTGCGACATGGAAGGAGATGTCCCTCACCGCGCGCGTGGATCCGTAGCTTTTGCTGATGCTGGTTACGTCAATCATGAATCGTGTTCGCACATATCAGATGAACGATACGGCCTTAGTATCACAGGACCGCCGCAGCCAAGAAGTATTATTGGACCGGCCCGGTTTTGTCAAGATCAATGTCGTTTCTGCGCGTTCGTGACTGTATTTCCCTCAGAACCGAAAACCCGACCGCGCTGTCGCCCAGGCCTGCGCGCACGCCCTCGGCTACGCGGCGGGCCATGTCGCGGCACAGCTGCGAGTCGGCGGCGCATGCTGCTATGGGGCGGTTTTCGCAGTCGATCTCATTCATCAGGCGCACCGCCCGTCTGCGGACTGTTTCCGTCAGGCCGCTCATGTCAGCTGCAGGCACGGCATCCTGGTAGTGAAGGCCGCGGCTGCTGAGCCGGCGCCGGGCGCGGTCTTCGCGGAAGGTTTCAAGCAGCAGTCCGACGGCAGGATCTGCCGGTACGCTGCTGTCAAGCGCGGCAAGGCGAAAGGTAAAGCGGCCCCTGGCCGGCTGCATGTCCGTCCGGCTTTCGGCATGTTCCCCTCCGGCGTATATAAAGGCAGGCCCACGGCCTTCTATCATGCATTCTACAACGGCGGCGTGCGTGCCCCGCTGCCCGGGCGCAATGGCGTAGCTGTCGCCTGAACGGACAGGTTCGGCGCGTGCCGGGCCGTCCGAGGAGCCGAGCACGAAATGGATGCCGGGTACCGCGGCAATCAGGCTCCGGTTCTGCTCCTCGCTCAGCTGCGAAAGCAGTACGATCACGTCGCAGCGCGCGCGCTGCAGTGCCTTCACGGTGACGGCTGCGGCCGGGACAGGATCATCGGCATGAATTCCGTCCGGGCAGGACGGGGCCGGGTTGGTCAGGCCGAAAACTCCGATGCGGGTTCGGTTGAGCGTCGTTACCAGGTGGGGGCTGAAAAGCAGCTCGCCTGCAGCGTCGCGCAGGTTTGAGGAGAGCAGCACCACCTGTCCGGCTGCCTTTTTTATAAAATCGGCGCCGGCAGCGCAGTCGGAGGCGGCAACATTTATGGCGGCCGTCTGTATGCGGCCGATGCCGGCGAGCAGAACGCCGGCAGAGAGCAGGCTCTCCCGGGAAGGTGTTTCGCCAGGAGCAAACAGAAGATTGCCGCTGTCGAGCACCAGCACAGGATTTCCTGCGGCACGCGCTGCGGCGATACAGCCGGCGCGGCGCTCCATGCCGCCAGCATGGCGGCAGGCGCAGCCCTGCGGCTCAAGCGCTCCTGCGGTTCCGTTGGTCACGATCAGGGTGAAGCGTTTCGGCTCATTACCGGCCGGCTTCATAAAGCCCGCGCACGCACCTGCAAACAGGCTCAGGCCCGCAAGCGCGAAGCATAAAAAAAGCATACGTACCGGGCGAATGGAATCGTTAGCATGCATGGGGTATTGTCCTGTGGACGGTGCCGGATCAGGCCGCGCGTTTTCTGAAATATATAGGCAGGTTGCCTGCAGGTGTCAATGCAAATATGGTGCGCATCCGGGAGAAGAGACGTTCAAAATTCAGGGATTGACGCAGCCGTAATAAATTATTTCGGTGCCATTGCGCGGGATCCCGGACCGGCGGAACAACGCGGCAATTTCGTCTTTACACGTGTTTGGAAGCCCGGCTGCTGCATCGCTAAGCTTGCAATGATTGTTTGGAAAAATGTTACGGGTCGTTGAAGGATGTAACGTTCACAAAATCGGTATCGGACCCGGTACCGCACCTGTCAAGAGTGCCGCGGCCACGCACTGAAGATCAGATGCGCGCTGTAGACGGCATATGCCAGCACCAGCGCAGCTCCTGCAGGCCGGCTGATACGGCCGCCTTTGCCGGAATCGAACACGAACACGAACAGGGACAGTGTCAGCAGGCCCATGACGCTGATATCGCGGCCGAGCACTTCGGCCGGTACGGCCATGGGCCGGATGCTGCCGGCAAGGCCGACAACCGCCAGGGTGTTGAAAAGATTAGAGCCCAGCACATTGCCCAGCGCGATGTCGTGCCTGTTTTTCCTGATTGCCGCAAGCGAGGAGGCGAGTTCGGGCAGCGACGTTCCGAGGGCCACGATGGTCAGGCCGATGACGATATCGCTGACGCCGAAAAAGCGGGCGGCCGTGACCGCGCCCCAGATCAGCAAACGGGAGCTTGCCAGCAGTATACTCAGGCCCGCGCATATCCGCAGCCCTGCTTTCGCCATGGGCATGGCCCGCGGCAGATCCTGCCGGCTTTCACGGGTTAAAAAGATTTCACGGCCCCACATTCCCTTTCTGACCGTCCACAGCATAATCGCCGTGAACAGCGCCAGCATGCCCAGCGCCTCCGGCCGGGTGATGGTGCCGCCGCCGGCCGACAGGGCGGCAAGCAGGGTGGCCGCCAGCAGCATGGGCAGGTCTTTTTTGAATATCGCGGGTGGAACCGCCACCGGGCACACCAGGGCGGTTATCCCCAGTATCAGTCCGATGTTGGCGATATTTGAGCCGTAGGCATTGCCCAGGGCAATGCCCGGGCTGCCCTGCAGGGCGGACTGGGCGGAGATGAGCATTTCCGGCATGGATGTGCCGAAACCGACAATGACCATGCCGATGATGAAGGCCGATACGCCGAAATGCGCTGCCAGCGCAGCCGAGCCTTCCACGAACAGGCTGGCGCTCCACACCAGCAGCACAAGGCCGACTATGACGGCAGCACTGGCGGACAGCATCCATACTCTCCCGGCGGCGTGCAGAAAAAAGCCGGGCTGAGCGCCCGGCCGGAAAGAACTATTCTGCTTTTTTTTCTTTTTTTTTCTTCTTCGCCGGCTCGGGCGCGGCCGCTTCGCCTTTGTGTTTCTTCTTATCGGCCCGCGCGGCAGCGCGTTTTTCAGCGTTTGCGGTTTTGCCTGAGCGTGCATGCGCAACCGTTGCGGCGCGCTTCTCAATCGACGCGATTGCCGCAATGGTGCGTTTCAGGTCGCCCTTCAGCTTTTTCAGCTGGGCATCTTTGGCGATTTGATCAGCGCTTTTCCCCTGCGCACCCAGCACCGCGGTGCGTTTTTCAATCAGGGCGGCAAGCTGATTCCTCTGCAGTTGCCGGATATCTTTGCTCTGTGATCCCATGCGTGCTCCTTTATGCTTAGTCGTTGCGTACAGGCGGATTTCCCTGTAAAGAAGGCATATTCTAACAATATTTTTCTTAAAGGCAAGCTAAATAAGTCCGTACGGGATCAGCCCGCAGCAGAGGACTGCCGCCGGGACGCTGCCCGGACGGGGGCGTCCGCATGCACGCGGCCGGGATGTATCAGCTACATGGCGTTATGCGGACGGCATGAAAAAAACTTATTTCTTTATTGGACACAGCCGATATCTTTGGTGTATATAAAATATGTTTTTTTACATAATGCATGAAAAATATCTCTGGTTTCGGCCTGTGTAGCTCGGTGTAGGGGGCATGTGCAGCCAATGGCACGGCAGTTCTATCATCTTGAAGACATAAGCGCGGAAGAAGCCGCGCAGGTTGTGCGGCAGGAGCTTTTAAGCTTCCGGCAGACATTGCGCAGCATCGAATGGCTTCTGCCGTTTATGGTCATGCTGTATTTTCTCGCCGTTGACATCGCCATAGCCGACTATCCCATGCTGCAGCTTGCGATCGGATCCTATGTCGTGTTTCTCGGCTGCATGCAGCTGATCAGGTGGTCGGATAAGTACACCTGGAAGCTTATTTCCGCCCAGATCTGGGGGATGATACTGTTTATCACCCTGATACTGTGGCAGACCGGCGGCATATGGAGCCCGCTTCTGTGCCTGTACCTGTTCCCCATTATTACCTCGGCGGTCGCGCTTCCGGAGAACAGCACGCCGAAATTCCTGGTTGTCATGGTCTTCTGCTTTTCGCTCGCCCTTCCCGCTGACGGGATGAGCAGGTATAGCCAGCGGGAGCAGATCGCCACGCTGCTGCTTATCATCAGCTTCTGGGTGGTTCCCTACATAGCCTCGCTGCTGTCGACCTCGATGCTCAAGGCGCGCCGCCAGATACAGGAACTCTCCGGCACGGACTACCTGTCAGGCCTGCAGAACATGCGTACCTTTCTGCCGCTTGCGCGCAAGGAGTATGAGCGCTCCGTTCGCTACGGGCATCCCTTTTCCATCCTCATGATCGACGCTGACAACCTGAAGCCGGTCAACGAGCGCTACGGGCATATATACGGCAGCACCATTATCAGGCATATCGGCGAGGCGATCGCCAGAAATATCCGTTCGTCCGACATTGCCGCCCGTTACGGCGGCGACGAGTTCATCGTGCTGCTGCATGAGACCGATCCGCCCAGCGCCCTGCATGCCGCCGAACGCATCCGCATGGATGTGGAGAAGATGACCTTCAGCGTGCCCGGCGGCAGCCAGTCGATAACGATCAGCATCGGCATCGCGGGCTATCCCAGGCACGGCATACAGGTTGAGGATGTCATCAGCCAGGCAGACAAGGCCCTGTTTATCGGCAAAAGCCGCGGCAAAAACCGCTGCACAATCGCAGACCAGCCCGCCACGGCCGACAGCCAGCCAGACCCTGAAGATCCTTCTGACAGCTGATTGCGCAGCGCCCCCGGTTTCCGTCAGCGTCATCCGCACGCACGGTTATTTTTCTATACCCGTTCGCGCCTGCACACCCTGCCGATAATAGTGCCTGCGCTCGAGCATCTCCGTTACCAGATCGGCGCGTTCCAGAATGCGCTCGTCGGCATAGCGGCCTGTCAGCACAAGCTCTACGCCCGGCGCCCGGCATTCGATCAGATCCAGAACGTCCTGCACGTCGATCAGGCCATAGCGGGTCGCGATGTTGATTTCATCAAGGATCACGATGTCGTAGCTGCCGGCGCGGACAAGCGGCTTGACCTCGCTGAGCCCGCGCCGGGCCGCCTCACGGTCGGCAGGTTCCGGCTGCCCGGACATAAAGCAGCCCGTGCCGTATTGACGCAGGGTGATCACATCCGCAAGGCGTTCAAAGGCCGCAAGCTCGCTGCAGGGCATGCCCTTGACGAACTGGGCGATAAAAACGCGCAGCCCGGCGCCGGCCGCGCGCAGCGCGAGGCCGAACGCCGCGGTTGTCTTGCCTTTGCCGTCTCCGGTATACACCTGTACATAACCCGTGCGCATGGAACGCCTCCTGTTTTTTGCTGTTCATCGGAGCGCATTCATACTATAACGGCACATGTAATTGAGCAAGCCAATTCATTCGCGAATGGAGGCGGGCATGCATATCACGGTTGCCAAATCCGCCGGTTTCTGTTTCGGCGTCAAGCGCGCCATAAAAATCGCGCTCGAGACCGTCGCGAAATCCGGGCATGTCGAGATGCTCGGCGATATCGTGCATAACGAGCAGGTGGTGCGGGATGTCGAGTCTGCGGGCATACGCAAGGTTGATGCGCTTGAGGCCGGCCGGGGCAAGACGCTGCTGATCCGCTCGCATGGTGCCCCGGAATCGGTGTATGGCGAGGCGCGGCGCCTGGGATATCGCATCGTTGACGCGACCTGTCCCATGGTCAAGGAAATTCACACCATCGTGCGTGAGCGCTACGCCCAGGGGTTCAGCATTATCATTATCGGCGATAAGCAGCATGATGAGGTGCGGGGCATTCTCGGCCAGATCGGCTGGGACGCGCTCGTCATAGAGCATCCCGATTCGGTTCCGCCCGATGAGCTCCGGGGGATAGAACGCGCCGCGGTTGTCGTACAGTCGACCCAGGCGCTGGCCAATGTGCGCGCGATCCTTGCGGTGCTGGAGCGTCATATTCCCGAAGTGGTATTTTCGAACACGATCTGCCGGGCGACCCGGGAGCGACAGGCGGAAATGGAAACCCTTCCTCTTGAAAACGACGTGGTGCTGGTGATCGGCTCGAAAACAAGCGCCAATACGACACGGCTCTATGAGCTTGCACGCGCGGCCAATGAGCGCAGCTACCTGATCCAGACGCGCTCTGATATAATGCCGGGCTGGTTTGAAGGGGCGCAGCGCGTTGCGGTGACGGCCGGGGCCTCAACGCCGGATGAAACCATTCAGGATGTTATCGCGGCGCTCGAGGCCATGCAGGCCGGCTGAAAAGGCATGGCCCGCAGCGGGGAGACTGCGCTCATGCGGCCTTAGGCAAGCCTGCGCGCATACCTGGTGGGATCCTGTACACCCGCGGCTTCAAATCCCTTGCGGCGCAGCACACAGCTGTCGCATCCCCCGCAGGCCCCGCCGTCGGGAGCGGGGTCATAGCAGCTGTGGGTCAGTGAGTAATCTACGCCCAGCCGGATGCCTGTCCGGATAATTTCAGCTTTTGACAGATCGATAAGCGGGGTTCTGATCGTGATGGCGCGGCCCTCCACCCCCTCGCGCGTTGCCAGATCAGCCATGTGCTGAAAAGCCCGGATAAACTCGGGGCGGCAGTCCGGGTAGCCTGAATAATCGACCGCCGTAACGCCGATGAAGACCGCACTGCATGAGCGCGCTTCGGCAAGAGCCAGGGCACAGGAGAGAAAAATAGTGTTGCGCGCCGGCACATACGTCACGGGGATGGATCCGGCGCTTTCAGGGGCGCTGCCTGCGCGGGGAACCGGTATCGGCTCTGTCAGGGCCGAGGCGCCGATGCGGTCGAGCGCGATCTCAAGGCACAGATGCTCGCGCGCGTTAAAGGCCCGTGCTATCCGTTCGGCGGCCTGCAGCTCGACGGCATGGCGCTGACCGTAGGCAAAGCTGAGACAGTGGACTCCAAAGCCTTCGCTGCACGCGATGGCCAGCGCGGTTGTCGAGTCGATGCCACCGCTGCACAGCACTACGGCCCTGCGTTCACGGGCGCTCATCGGATGTCAGCGTACCAGCGCGCCGTGGATAACGCGCAGGGCCCGGTCGGCATGCTCGTCCTCGATCACGCAGGAGATATTTATCTCCGAGGCGCCCTGCGAAATCATTTCGATGTTGATGTTTTCGCCGCCGAGCTCGGAAAACATGCGGCCGGCCAGTCCCACGCAGTTTTTTTGTCCGCGGCCCACAAGGCTCAGGATGGCAAGGCCGCGGCGCACCGTCACCTCGCCCAGTTCCCGCAGGTCGGCAATTGCGCGGTCAAGGTTTTTGTCGCTGTCCACGGTCATGGAAACGCTGACTTCGGAGGTTGCGATCAGGTCGATGACGATGCCGTATTTTTCGAACACGTTGAAAACATGGGCCATGAAGCCGTAGGCCATGAGCATGCGGTTCGAATCGATGTTGATCACGGTGACATTGCGCTTGGCGGTTACCGCCGTTGCCGGCCGGGACGGGCCCGTCTCGACAAGATTGGGATCGACGATGGTGCCCGGCACGGCCGGATTCAAGGTGTTTTTGATGCGGATCGGTATGTTGGCCCTGATCACCTGCTCCATGGTAAAGGGGTGAATGACTTCGGATCCGAAGTAGGTCAGCTCGGCTGCCTCATCCGGGGTAATGCTTTCCAGGACGTGCGCGTCCTCGACCTTGCGCGGGTCGGCTGAAAACACGCCGTCGACCTCCTTCCATATCTGCAGTTCCCGCGCGCCTACGGCGGCGGCGGCCAGTGCAGCGGTCAGGTCGGTGTAGCCCCTGCCGATGCTGTGAATGATGCCGCCGGGCACGAGCCCGAAATAGCCGGTCAGGACCGGCACCCGGTGCCCGCACAGCTCGATGCGTTTTTTGAGGCCCGCGCGCGTGTAGGCGTAAAATTCATGGTTGGCCGCGGCAAAAGGCTTGTCGACGAGCGTGTCGAGGTTGACATACTCGGCGTCAATGCCCGTGCTGTTCAGCAGGCCGGTAAAAATGAGCGCCGAGAGTTTTTCACCGGTGCTGATAATCACGTCGTGGGAACGGGGCGATATCTCGCCGATAACGCTGATCGCCTCAAGGAATGATTTCATGGCCTTGAGCTCGGCATCGATCTGCTCGACGACCTGCGCCTGCAGCGGACCCTGGATAAGCTGCCGGGCGGTTTCAAGGTGATACTCCTCGATCAGGTCTATGATGCGGTAGAAATCCTTTCTGTTCAGGGCCGCGTCCGCCGCTTCGATCAGGCGGCTGGTCGTGCCTTCGGCCTTGACATAGCTGCTCATGGCTGAAAGCGCCACGATCACGCGGTCATGCTCAAGGCTGTCGCGGACAATGCCGGCAACAGAGCGCATGCGTTCAGCCTTGCCCAGGCTGGTTCCGCCGAATTTTTGTACGATGTACTGCATGGTGTATGGCCTTTCCGGTAAGATGCGTTTTGTATGTGTGGCTGCCGACGCGCGGGCTGTCAGCGCAGGCGCCGGCTGTTGATCAGCCCGGGCGCCTGCAGGGTCAGCTCGGGCGTTCCAAACAGAATGTTTTCAACCGCCTCAATGCCCTGCATGACGGCATGATCCATGTTGCCGACTTCATATTTCCAGGCGCCGAACCTGCCGCGCGAAAAGACATCCAGGCTCCTGAGATGATCAAGGCTCCGGTTCAGCAGCGCGTCCCGTCCGAAAAACGGCGTGGGGTAGGCGACTGCCGCCCGGTGCGTCCAGGTGGCCACGATGGCGTTTTTGTCTTCGATCAGCCCGGTGTTGATGAAGCCCTGCAGGGCTTCATCAAGCAGCCTGCCTGCGTCGACCGTCTTTACCGGCGATTCAGAGACCTCGCCCATGAGCGACCAGCAGCCCTCTCCGGGCACATTGTTGGGCGAATAGTTTGAAAGCACGGTTACGCGGTAGAAGGGATTGTCGTCCTCGGGGAAATACATCCAGCATTTGGTCGCGAGTTTTTCGGGCACGGGGCCCCGCAGGCCGACACCGATGATATTGGTTGCAGATGATACCAGCGCAGGCCGCTCCCGGAGCGGTTCGGCCCGGTCGGCCATGAGCAGCTCATCAAGAGGCATGGTTGAAATCAGGAAATCATAGGGCTCTTCCGTGCCGTTATCCAAAAAAAGCACTTTTTTGCGGCTGTCCCAACCCTGCAGCGCGATGCCGGTGTTCAGCTTGCCCGGTGGCAGGCGGCTTGCCATCTGGCGCCAGATGGCGCCGGTTCCGCCGTACAGCGGGAAGCTGAACGTATTGTTGGGGCCCCAGGAACAGTCGTCGCGGCCGGCGATAATGTTGTCCATAATGCGCCTGACATCCGGGACGGCCACGCGTTCGCCGATCCAGTGCGCGTCCAGCATCTCCGGAGGGTAGGCCCACACTTTTTTGTTGTAGGGAACCATGAAATGACGCGCCAGCCCCTCGCCGAAGCTGTGCATGATCCAGTCAAGGAAGGTCGCGCGTTCAAGATCAAGCGGCTGGCCGGAGCCGCACTGCATCAGCCCGGCAAGGCATTCCAGCATGTCACGCTGCGGCAGGCGCCCGATATTGTACTGCAGCGGATAGGGGATGAAACGGTTGCGCATCCAGATCCAGCTTTCGCGTTCATGCGCAACCCAGCCTTCCGGAGCAATAAGCGCCTGCATCAGGCGGTCATAATAATCGTAGTGCGAAAACAGCACATGGCCGCCTATGTCCCAGGTAAAGCCCTGTGCATCGGCGAAGCTGGCGGAAAGGCCGCCGACATAGTCATTTTTTTCATACACCGCGAAGGTATCGTAGCCCAGCTCCTGCAGACGCCAGGCAGCGCCCAGGCCGCAGGGCCCGGCCCCGATAATGATGATTTTGCCGTTTCCTGGCTGCATACCCACTGTATTCCTTCCGCCAAAGCGTTCGTGCGCGTATCCGCCGCGCCTTTGCCAGCCGGTATTATAGACAACTGCACACACCTGTCAACCGGGGTTTTGTTATAATTGCACGAGCATCGGCCGGCTGCCTGGTGGCAGATTTCAATTGACAGACGCCGGGCCGCTTCCTATAGTGCCAGCATTACATGCGCGCACAGGAGGACGCCTGCCATGGCCGGCAAGCGGGAAACGCAGAAGGAGCAGCGGCGCGAAGCGATTTTGAACGCCGCCCTGGATCTTTTTTCGAAAAAGGGGTTCGACCTGACAACGGTCGAGGACATTACCCGGGAGGCCCGCGTCGCCAAGGGGACGTTTTATAATTTTTTCCTCAAGAAAGAGGACGTGCTGCTGTATTTCCTCGACAGGGAGTTCGCAAAGAGCAGGGCGGAGATTGCGCGCAAAATGCCCCGGACGCCGGGCATCTCTGAAAAAATCGAGCTGCTGATTGCGACCTATATTAAATATATCTTCCCCAACAAGGAGTTCTCCTCCGTTCTCATCAGGGAGCGCGTCATGAATCTCGGCACCGGCAGCAACAGGAACGAGATGAGCCTGGTGCATGAACTTGCCGGGCTTTTCGACGAGGCCAAGGGCCGCGGCGAGATCCGCTCCGATGTTGCCTCCGACCACCTGGCGGAGATGGTGTTTGCGATCTATACCATGTATGTCATCTACTGGACAAACGGCCTCATAAAAACGAAAAAACAGTGCATTGAGCGTATCCGCGAAATCAGCATGCTCATGCTGCAGGGCGTTGCCCGGAGCAGGGCATAAGGCCGTTTTGAACAGAGACCCTTCCTTCGCAGCGCAGGCCGGCACGGCGCGGCGCTTCCCCTCATATCTGTTTCGCATGGCGAGGGCGTATTGCCCCTAACGTTCAGCGCGCCACCCCGCCCGGGGCGGCCTCTAAAAAATGACCTTGGTCAAAAAAATATTGACTTAGGTCATAAAATATGCCACTAAACAGCCATGCGGTTCATATGACACCGGCAGGGCGGCCTTGCGCATGCAGCGCCGCGGCTTCAGGAGGCAGGCATGTCCATTAAAAATGATCTTACAGCCATCGCGGGTTCCGGCAATGTGCGGGATGACGGCCAGACGCTTGGCCGCTACGCGGCCGATCAAAGTTTTGTGAGCCCGCGCAGGCCCGACCTTGTCGTGTTTGCTGAACATGTTGACCAGGTGCAGGCAATCGTCAGGTACGCCAATACGACCCGGGTGCCGGTGGTGCCGTTCAGCTCCGGGCTCAATCTGCACGGGGCCGCCATACCCAAAGAGGGCGGCATTGTGCTGGACCTGTCACGCATGGACCGTATTCTTGAAATCAACGCCGATAACCGGCATTGCGTAATCGAGCCCGGCGTGACGGCAGCGCAGCTGCAGGATGAACTCGCTAAACACCAGCTGCGCGCCATGCTGCCGCTGGGCATACACCCGAACCGCTCCGTGCTGTCGAGTTACCTTGAGCGCGACCCGGCGACTGGCGCGGCAAGTTTCGAATACGGCAATGAATTGATCATGGATACCGAGCTTGTGCTGCCCACGGGCGAACTGTTCCGGACAGGGCTGTGGTCGGCCGGCGTCAAACCCGGATCTCCGATGGGTCCGGTGCGCGCCATGCTGAACCGCCTCTGGACCGGCGCCCAGGGCACGCTCGGCATTATGACGAAAATGAACATCAAGGTCGAATATCTGCCGCGCCTGCGCAGAGTCTGCATGCTGGCGTTCGATTCGTTCCCCGAGGCCATGGAGCCGCTGCGCATGATTCAGCGCAGGGAAATCGGCCTTGAATGCCTGCTGCTGAACAACTTCAACTGTGCGGCGCTGCTGTGCCGGGACTGGTCAGTGCCGGAAGCGTTCCCCGCGGCCCTGGTTGTTTCAAATCAGTTCGAACAGCTGCGGAAAAAACTGCCGGAGTGGGTGATGGTTGTGTGTTTA
>CAIRTM010000006.1 GCA_903881505.1 uncultured delta proteobacterium
CCCCTTGCAGGCATGCGCGCTGCGCTCGATCAGCATGGAGGAGGCCGGTATGAATGCGTTCAAACAGTATATATTTAAAAATTTCGAGCAGATAACGGTACTGTTCATCCTGCTGGCGGTCGTGGGGCTCAATTATTGTATTGCTGAAAAGCTCGCCCTGCTGAACCTTTTCTACCTGCCCAGCCTTTTTGCGGCCTTTGTGCTCGGCAAACGCAAGGCCATGCTGGTCAGCATCTTCAGCATAGCGGCGGTGCTGTTTTACGTTGTTATGTTCTATGAGAATTTTATTTCCGCCCAGTCGACCCTGTCGCTGTATATTACGATTATTTCTTGGGGCAGTTTTCTTATCCTTGCATCACTGCTTGTCGGCCATCTGCATGAACTGAATGAAAAGAATATCGAACAGCTGAAACGGGCCTATACGGGCATACTTGAAATACTCGCGAAGTACATCGAGTCGGCCGACAAGTATACGCAGGGGCATTCAGTGCGCGTGTCCCATTATGCGACCGAAATCGCCGCGGCCATGAAGCTGCCGACATCCGACATTGAGAATATTAAAGTGGCGGCGCTGCTGCATGATATCGGCAAGGTCGATATCAGCACGGATTTGATCGGGAAGGCCGCCTCGCTGAGCCGGGATGAAAAAAATGTCATGGACACGCACACGGAGCGCGGCGCCCAGATTCTGTCGTCAGTCGGCAGCGTTTTGAGCGACGCCATACCGCTGGTGCGGGCCCATCATCAATATTTCGATCACGAAGGGCAGCAGGGCCCGGTGAGCGACGAGGTGCCGCTCGGCGCGCGCATTCTGGCGGTTGCCGATTCCTATGACGCCATGACCACCGACCGGCCCTATCGCTCCGGCATGCCCCCGTGGAAGGCCATGGAGGAGCTGGAGCGCTGCACGGGCACGCAGTTCGACCCCGACGTGGTGCGCAGCTTCAAATCCATACTGTTTCAGAACGCCGGCACGCACCGGATGCTTTCAGGGCAGGAATCCGCGGCCGAGCCTGTCTGATAACGGTCGGAGCGCACGGCAGGTCCAGGGCGCGCTCGCAGGGCATCAGCCTGCAGCGGCCGGATCAGACGTTCAACCCTGCTATGATGTGCGGGCTAACCCCCTATGACCGGCCGCGCCGTGCGTGTCCGGAGCGATAATCACAGCGGGGTGGCATACGCATCGCCTGAGTCAAAGGAGGGGGAGCGCAGCGTGGGCGGCCTTGCTCTATTGGACGGGCGGGCACGGGGTCGCATGGAAGGCATGCGCGATAATTTTCCCCTCAAGAAAACGCCGCACAGTGCCGACCTGTCCATTGTACGGTTATCGATCCCATCATTTTTTAGAAAGGAAGGCAGCCCATGTCAAAAGCGATGGACAGCAAAAAAGAAGCCAAGAAGAAGCCGTCAAAAAGCATAAAAGAAAAAAGGGCCGAAAAAAAACAGAAGAAGGCCGGCAGGGTCTGATGTGCCCGGCCCGGCAGTCCGGACATGCACGGCATGATGACGGGGAGCGCAGCGGAAGCAGCAGGGGAAATCGCGGACATGGATACAACGGAAAACCGGGAGAGGCGCGTCAGGCCGCGCATAAGCGTTACCCTCAAGGCGGCGCTCGGCTTTGCAGGGCATGAAGGCCAGGAGCATCAGGTGCTGATATCGAACCTGAGCGCAACGGGCGCGCGCCTTCATTTTGAGCAGGCCCCGCCCATAAAGATCGGATCGGCTGTTTTCCTGAAAATTTTTATACCGGCCACCGTGCTGCATCTTGACGTGGAGGGTGAAATTTTCTGGGTCAGACGGCAGCGTGAAGCTGTTTCGCTCGGTGTCAGGTTCAGCGAAGCCATCAGCGAGTTTATGATGCAGCGGCTCATTCAGCAGTGAGACCGGCCGGGGCAGGGCGGGACTCAATGTGACGCAGTACGTGTCGGGGTGATTTTCTTGAATGCGCCCGTTTGGACTCCATGGATCATTACAGCCATTTCGCTTGGCGGCGCGTGCGCGGCCGCCTGCCATGCGCTGATTTATAAGCGCGATCCCCGCTCGGCCACACTGTGGGTGCTGCTGATCGCGCTGCTGCCGTTTGCCGGTCCGCTGCTGTATGTGCTGTTCGGGGTCAATCGCGTGCACAGGCGCGCGTGCAGGCTGCGCGGCACTGGTGGCGGCGATGAGGCGGGCAGCCAGGGGGGGCGGCACAGCCCGGCGCATCCACCCCCGTTTCTGCGCGGGCTTTCGCACCTGGTCGGGTGCGTCAGCGGACTGCCGTTGACCGGGGGCAACAGCGTGCGCCCCCTGTTCGGCGGCGCGCAGGCCTACCCCGCCATGCTTGATGCCATTGCCCGGGCCCGCTGCAGCGTAGCGCTGTCCTCCTACATCTTCGATCGCACGGGCGTCGGCAGTGATTTTATCGAAGCGCTTGCCCATGCCCGGCAGCGCGGCGTTCAGGTGCGCGTGCTTATCGATGACGTGCACGTGCGCCTTGTGCGCACATCGGCGTACCGGGAGCTGGAACGGCTTGGCATACCGGTTGCCTCATTCAACCCGCCGATTATCCCCGCGCGATTGTATGCGGCCAACCTTCGCAATCACCGCAAAATCCTTGTTGTTGACGGCAGCGCCGGTTTTACCGGCGGTATGAATATTCAGGGGCCGTACCGGCGGCTTGGAGCCCCTGACAGCGGGTGGCGCGACCTGCATTTTTGCATGCAGGGCCCGGTGGTGGACCATCTTGCGCAGGTATTTGCGCGTGACTGGTTCGACACTACGGATGAAAGCCTTGATGAGGTCTTCTGGGGCGGCCAGGCATCGCCGGTTCCGGGCGGCACTGCGCTTGCGCGCGGCATCGAGGCCGGTCCGGATGAGACGATTGACCGCATCCGCTGGACCTTTATGGGCGCGCTCAGCGAAGCGCGCCGCTCAGTGCGTATCTGGACGCCTTATTTCGTGCCCTACCAGTCACTGCTCGCCGCGCTGGGCGCAGCGTCTCTGCGGGGCGTTGAAGTCGATGTGCTGGTGCCGGAAACGGGTGATCATCCCGTGGTACAATGGGCCTCACGGGCGCATTACTGGCAGGTGCTGGAGCACGGCGCGCGCATCTTCGAGCGGCCGGGGCCCTTCGACCACACCAAGCTGATGATCGTGGACGGGCACTGGATATGCCTCGGGTCCGCCAACTGGGATGCGCGCAGCCTTCGGCTGAACTTCGAGTTTAATGTGGAAGTATTCGATACCGCGCTGGCTGCCGCTCTCGAGGGGGAATTTCTGGCAGCGCGGGCCGCTTCCGCCCCGGTCACCGCGGAGGCCATGCGCGCACGGCCTCTGCCCGTAAAACTGCGAGATGGAGCCGCACGGCTTTTCACTCCTGTTTTATAGGAACGCAGCGGCCGCGGGTCGGCGGGGGGGTGTTATCAATCGATTTTAATAACTTATGCGAGGCGTTTGCGTGCGAAGGCGTGACCGGAGCCGGTTTTGAGATAGCGTTCAAATATGCGGGTTAATCAGGGGTTCCGTGAACGCTACGGCAACGGGAGAGCTCTTTTAATGCCTTATTGTCACTGTTTATGAGAGCTTCTTTTTTTGCTCTTGACCAGCGTTTGATTTGCAGTTCTCGCCTTATTACTTGCTTAGAGGTTTCAGATTCCTGGTAGATGAGGGATACAGGCCGATGCCTGGCAGTATGGTGTGCGCCCTTGCCTTTGGTATGAAGATGCAGACGGGCCTCAAGGCTTTCGGTATGGTCAACATAATAAGAGTTGTTAGAACACTTGAGGATGTAAACACACCAGGCCATGCCGGCTACGTGCCCCTCGATTTAATTATGAAGGTATTCAGGCCTGCCATGGACACGTAGCGCAAGCCCCTCGACTCACGTTGTTCGCTCGGGGCACCATTCGCGCATGCCGTTACGGTAAAGTTTTTTGCACTTTATGTAGGCAGCGGTAGGGCACCATGAGCGAGCTGAGCGAGTCGAATGGTGGAGGCGGGGGGAGTTGAACCCCCGTCCGGGAATCTTCCACGATGACGTCTACATGCGTATCTCCCGATTTAAAGTCTCGCTCTCTGGGCCTCCCGGGAGCGGGATGCCGTATGAAAGCCAGCCCAGGTAGGATTTCGCCGCGCATACCCTGAGCACGCGTGCGCGGCTATCCTGCGTTAGTCGACGTCCTTCAGCTCCCGGCAGGAGCGTTAACTGTCGGACGCTGGCCGGGGTTAAGCGGCCAGAGCGTAGTTATAATCGTCTGCGATTATGTTTTGCCCTACCTTTTTAGCGAGCCTGTAGGAACCTCGGCATGCAGCCAGCGCTTCAACTACCCCCGTCGAACCCGTTTCGCCCCCTTTCTCTTGCTTTTGCGGTGCGTTCAGTATATGTATGAAACCTGTGCGTTCGCAGTTAGAATATAGCACATATCCCGGATAAATCAAACCGCGTTACGGGCGCGTCAACCCCCGCCCAGGGAGGCAAACGCCATGAAGAGTTCAAGTGCCGTCGTCGTGATCACGGTGGCTGCTGTCAGCGTTCTGGCATGCGCCACGGGGTATTTTTATTTTCAGAACCGGCAGGTCCGGGACGAAGCCCGGCAGCAGCTTGAGTCCGAGCGCGCCTCCTCGAAGGAGGCGGCCCTGGAACTCGAGAAGAAAATAGGACAGCTTGAAAAACGCCTGCGCGAGGATGTTGCAGAGCCGCCGGCCGCGGTTCTGCCCGAGGCGCTCGAGCCGGACAACGCACCACAGGCGCTGCCCGGCGATGCGCAGGCCGGTTCCGTGCAGGCCAGGGTCATGAGCTTTTTCCGTTATCTGGATTCGAAGGGCTACGCTGAGCGCAGGGGCATTCATACGGGTTCGCAGGCGCTGTTCATGGACGCGCTGCAGCGGCTCGATGCCTCGCGGCCGCTTATCGGGGGCGAGAATCAGGACCTGCTGGCCCTGATGAAGAACATGACGTTTTTCTTCCGGACGCTGGGCAAGGACGCTGTGCTGGCCGCGCGGGACATCATCACGGGAGAGGCCGCCGTCATTGAGCCTGCCATGGCCCTTGTGTATGAGTGGCTCAACCCCTGGCAGCCGCAGGCTGAAGCCCCGGCTGTGTCGCGTGACATGATGTATGCCTACGCGGGTTTCTTCCTGCAGAGCATGGGGGGCAGGGCGTACCTGTTCAGGCGCGAATCAGGGCTGCGGATGCTGATCTTGTACTACAGCATTCTGGTGCTGGATCAGGCCAACCGCGACAATTTGAATGCGGAAGGCGTCGATATCGTTCCGCCGCTTGACGCGCTGATTGAGGAAATGCGCTACAGCCGGCGTCTTTCTGACAGGCACCGCTATCTTGAGGTCTTGCGGGAAATCAGGGCCCGCTATTAGCGGGATTGTGACTATCGGCCGGATCCGACCGGTCAGGCCGATAGTCCGGATGCATTTCGAATAGTGAGCGGCCGAAGGGCAGGCGCAGGGTCCTGTTCCTCCACGGCCGACGCCGCAGACTCTGCTACAGCCCTTCCAGATGCTCCTGCGCGATTTCGCGCACCTCGTCATCCTCGGCGGTCATGGCCATGATGCTGAGCTTGCTTTTGAGGCCTTCTTTTTTGTTCAGGGGTTCTTCATCCATGATGCTGATCAGCTTCTCGGCCGCCTGCCGGACGATTTTCACATCCTTGTAGTCAAGCAGCAGGAACAGCGTGCTCCAGTCATCGGGCAG
>CAIRTM010000007.1 GCA_903881505.1 uncultured delta proteobacterium
AGCGTGATTGTTTTGTTTTCGAGACGTCCGGTGCGGATGCGCGGGCCCTGCAGGTCCTGCAGTATGCCGACCGCGCGGCCGCCTGCCCGGGAGCGGATAGCTGCGACGGTTGCGCGATGGGCGGCGTGGTCGCCGTGGGAAAAATTGAGGCGGAAGATGTCAACCCCGGCATCGATCAGGTCGGCGATGCGCGCCGGATCGCTCGATGCCGGGCCGAGGGTGGCGACGATTTTGGTGCAGGTCGGCTTCATGGTCCCTCCTGTGCTGTCTATCAGGCTGTTGAAAAAAGCCCGTCTGCCGTTCGACAGGCTCACGGCCCTGAGCTTCGCCGAAGGGCTGCGTTGTGCTCATCATTCGTCACTGCGGCGTACAAAAAAGTACGCCTCATTCCTCATGATGTCGCACGCCTTGCATCCAAGCATTTTTGAACAGCCTTTGCTAGAGCCCGTTGCCACAGCTGATGATGAGCCGTGGGGAAAATGCAGGCTGCTCGTTGGCGTCCCCGGTTTTTATTTTTGCACCGGCGGGCCGAATGAGCGTTCAAACAGTGCCCGGATTGCCTCACGCCCCTGACTGGTCAGGTCGCGCGTGCCGGTTCCGGTAAAGCGCGCGCCGGTTATGCGGGGCTCTTTTTCAATGCACCAGGAACCATTGTTCCAGCGAAACCATATGTTTTTCCCCTGGTCAAAAATGAACACGCGTTTGCGCCAGTGTCGGCCAAGCTCGGCCGCCCAGCCCGTGCCGCCCCGCACCGTTGCATCAGCATTGATCGTTCCCACCACGAACACCTCGGAGGCCGTGTTGACCTGATGCCAGATTGACTGGATAACCCGGCTGATGGTGCTCATGTCCGGGTAGCTGCGGTGCATCTGGGCTTTCAGGTATACCGGGCTTACATGGCCCTGCTCCAGCTCGGCTTCCGACAGCATGATCAGCCCGCGTGAGCGGATCCGCTTGTGCCCGGGGAATGAGTAGGTTTCTTCCTGCAGGCCCCAGGCCTCGGCGCACTGGCCAAAGGCTGATTCGGCTCCCGGCGCGCCGCCGGACAGCAGAACATACGCGGACGGGCTTGCCGGTGCCGAAGGAATCTGGCCGGGCGTGACCAGGCGGAAGGTATCGCTGTGGATCAGCATGACGGCAGCGGCCTCCGACGGCAGCGTATCACGGGATTTCAGCAGGCATACCTGCACCTGGCGGTTGTCGGGCCGCAGGAAAATCGCCGCGTCAATGAGCGCTTCAAACATGTCGCACGGCCGGGGCAGCGCCTGCGGCGGCTGTTCTTCGCCCGTGCCGGCGCTCATCCACAGCGCGGCGCCCAGGCTTGCGGCGCATGCCTTGCAGGCTCCCAGCAGCGCGGCTGTTTCGATGACGCTGCCGCCCTCCCAGTCAAAGCCGTCGATAATGATGATGTCGGGCGCGAACTGCATGTTCGCGCGGTAGAGCTCGACGACCTGCTTGAGCCGCTCGGCGGTAAAATTGCGGTCGGCAAAGCTCTGGATCACGCGGCGGGAGGCCGCGCCGGCAATCAGCTCATCGGCGCCGTCGACGGCGCAGCGCGCAAGCAGATCCTTGAGCAGCGTTTCATACCATGACTGCACATGCTCGGTCGTCTGCCCCAGCGCGACGTGCAGCACTTTCCTGCCGCTGAGCGCCGCGTCAATGCCGATTTGGATTAAAAAGGCGGTTTTGCCGATGCCGGCGTGCGCCATGCACACGCCAAGAGCACCGCTGCCGGGAGCGCCTCCCATCATGTTTTCCAGCATTCTGACCGGGCTGGAAGCTATGAGCTGCTGTATATTCATGCCAGTCTCCTTGTAATCAGGCGTTTTATCTCTGCTTGGCGCGCGCCTGCGCGACCAGCTCTTCGGCAATCGAGGACGGAACCGGCAGGTAGCGCGCAAATTCCATGGTGAACTCGGCCTTGCCCTGCGTGCTCGAGCGCAGCACCGTGGCGTAGCCGAACATGTCCGCCAGCGGCACTTCGGCTTCGATGCGCACGATCGCGCCGTCTTCATGCGAGCCGACGATCATGCCGCGCCGCTGCATCAGCGTGGTCAGGATGTTGCCGGAAAACTCCGAGGGGCTCTCGACCGTCACGCGCATGATCGGCTCGAGGATCCTGGGGGAGGCTTTCGGAAACGTCTCGCGCCAGGCCCCGCGCGCGGCCTCCTGGAAGGCCATGTCGGATGAGTCGACCGCGTGAGAAGCGCCGTCGTTGATCTCGACGCGCACGTTGGTAACCTTTGCTCCGATCAGCGGGCCCTTGGCAAGCATGGAGGCAAAGCCTTTTTCAACCGAGGGGATGAACTGGCGCGGGATGGCGCCGCCAACGACCTGGTCGCTGAATTCAAAATCGCCGTCCGCGAAGGGTTCCAGAAAGCCCGCGACCCTGCCGTACTGGCCCGCGCCGCCGGTCTGCTTTTTGTGGGTGTAGTTAAAATCGACACGCTGCGAAATGGTCTCGCGGTAGGCAACCCGCGGGGCCGAGGTTTCGACCGCGGCGTTATACTCGCGTTTCATGCGCTCGATGTAGACCTCGAGCTGCAGCTCGCCCATGCCGCGGATGACGGTTTCGCCCGAATCGGGATCGACCTCGGTGCGGAACGTGGGGTCTTCCTTGGAGAACCGGCGCAGGGCCTTTGACAGGTTGGCTTCGGCCTTCTGGTCAACGGGCTTGATCGACAGCGAAATGACCGGCTCGGGCACGAACATCGAGGTCATTGACACATGCATGCTGCCATCGGTGAAGGTATCGCCGGAATTGCAGTCCGTGCCGAACATGGCCACGATATCGCCGGCCTTTGCCTCGGTCACGTCCTCCATTTTATCGGCATGCATGCGCACCAGGCGGCCGACTTTCTGCTTGCGGCCGGTGCGGGTGTTGATGATCTGGGAGTCGGCCGTAATGCGGCCCTGGTACATGCGCAGATAGGTGAGCTGCCCGTAGCGGCCGTCTTCGAGCTTGAAGGCGAGCAGCACGGCGCTGTCGTCCGGGGAGTGCGAAAGCGCGAGCGTGCGCTCCTCCGGCGAGGACAGGTCGATGGCTTCATTGGTGATATCGCAGGGCGCGGGCAGGTAGTTTACCACGGCGTCCATCAGCGGCTGCACGCCGACATTTTTATAGGCCGATCCCACGAATACCGGGGTCAGCTTCAGCGAAAGCGTGCCGGAGCGCACCGCGGCATGGATCTGCTCGGGGCTGGGCTCGCCTTCAAGGATCGCCTCCATCAGCTCGTCGGAGAACATGGACACGGCGTCGAGCATTTCCTCGCGGTAGCTTCGGGCCTCCTCCAGCAGTTCCGGCGGCACGGGCCCGGTGCGCAGCTCCTCGCCGGAATCGCCCTCGAACCAGATCGCCTTCATTTCCACCAGGTCGACCACGCCTTTCAGCTTGTCTTCGAGTCCGATCGGAATCTGCATCAGCACCGGGTTATGATTGAGCTTTTCGCGCAGCTGGTCGCGCACGCGCACGGGGTTGGCGCCCACGCGGTCGCATTTATTGACGAAGGCGATGCGCGGCACGCTGTAGCGCTTCATCTGGCGGTCGACCGTGAAGGACTGGCTCTGCACGCCGCCCACCGAGCACAGCACCAGCACGGCGCCGTCGAGCACCCGCAGTGCGCGTTCGACTTCGATCGTGAAGTCGACGTGGCCGGGCGTGTCGATGATGTTGATGTGATGGCCGAGCCATTCGCAGTAAGTGGTCGCGCTCGTGATAGTGATGCCGCGCTCGCGCTCCAGCTCCATGAAGTCCATGGTGGCGCCCACGCCGTCCTTGCCGCGCACTTCGTGAATGGCATGAATGCGCCGGGTGTAGAACAGAATGCGCTCGGAAAGAGTTGTTTTCCCGCTGTCGATATGTGCGGAAATGCCGATGTTTCTCAGTTGCGTAATGTCTTTTGCCACAGCCTTTGTAACCTCAAAAAAGATTCAGAAAAGCGGAAAAGCCCGTATGCCGCGCATACGGGCCTGTATCCGGAAAAAGTGCCCCTGCATACTGCGCTATTTAATGATTATAGTCAAGTAAAAAATGCATGCGCCAGTATATTTTTGTCATTTTTTTGCGCAGGCCTGGGCGCTCGGGCTGTCCCGGGGGCGATGCGGCCTTTTGTATTGACACCCTCGTGCGGCCCTGCCTATAGTTTGTCCGCGCATGCCGGTCTGCTACGCACACTCAACGGAGCGGCTATTCGGCGCGACGCATGCGGCAATGCTGCCGCCGCCGGACGGTTTCCTGACGATGCTGACTTTTTTTCAGACGTGGAATTTTTTGACCCTGGCGCTGCTGTTCTCACTGCCGGGGGCGCTGATCTATCTGCTGCGCTCCGATTTGCGGACGGTCATTGCGCGCGTGGTGCCGTTTGCGCTGCCCTTTGCATTCACCGAATTCCTGTTCTATCCCGCCTACTGGGAGCCTGTATTTCTCTTTGGCCTGGGGAGCCGCATCGGTTTCGGGATAGAGGATTTTCTTTTTGTGGCCGGCCTTGCCGCCTTCAGCTCCACGGTGTATGCTGCCTGCAGGAACCGGACATATGCGCCCTGCTCAATCGTCACGGCGCGCGCCTGTGCTGACCGGGCGCTGCTGCTGTTTGCGCTTGCGGGAGCTCTGCTCGCATGCATGCTTGCCGCCGGCATTGCCGTGATCTACGCCGCATGCCTGGCAATGCTTGCGGCAGGGCTGGCAGCGTCCGCATGGCGCCGCGATCTGGCCGCGGCCGCATGCATCGGTGCGGTTCTCGCGGCTGCCGTGTATTTCGCGGTCTGCCTTCTTGCGGGACTGATTATGCCCGGCATATTTCAAACCGTCTGGCATACGGAGAAATTCTTGGGCGTGTTCGTGGCCGGCGTGCCCCTTGAGGAGCTTGCCTACGCCGGTGCTGCAGGCTTTGCCGCCACGGTGTTTTACCCCTATGTCTTCGGCCTGCGTTTTGTGAGGCGGAAGATAGAAAGGCATGCATGAACAAGCTGCAGGCATGGCTGCTGGCATCGCGCCCGGCATCGCAGTCTTACATCTTTTTTCCCCTGCTGCTGGGGCAGGCCGCGCACTACAGCCGCACGGGAGATTTTGACTGGGCGGTGTTCGCGCTGCTGCACCTGTACGGGTTTTTCCTGCAGCTCTTTATCGTGTATGCCAATGACCGGGCCGACATCGAGACCGACCGTATGAACACGACCTATACCGTGTTCTCCGGAGGCTCGCGCACCCTGGTTGACGGCCTTATTTCGCTGCGCGAAAATTATACTGCCGTAATGTGCACGGTCGCGCTGAACGTGCTTATCGGCATTCTGCTTACGACGGTGTGCGGCCGCGGCCTTGCCCTGCCGATCGTCGCGCTGTCGCTCGGTCTGCTGTGGATGTACAGCTTTTCGCCCGTGCGCTTGTCCTACCGCGGAGGAGGAGAGCTGCTGCAGATGCTGGGCGTCGGGCTGGTGCTGCCCGTGTTCGGCTTTTACGGGCAGGCCGGTGATGCGCTCCGGTTCGACTGGCCCCTGCTGGCCTTTATTCTGCCTGGGCAGCTTGCCTGCGCCATGGCAACAGCGCTGCCTGATGAACCCTCCGACCGCGCGAGCCGCAAGCGCACATCGGCGGTGCTGCTGGGGCCGGCGGCCGCGAAGCTGCTGGTTATCGCGCTCAGCGCCGCGGCAGTTGTGTTTTTTCTGCTGTTGTTGGATGCGGCCCCGGCCGGAAAAATGGCGGGCGCGGCGCTGCCGGTGCTCTGTATCGCCGGCATGATCGCGCAGCGCGCAGGTGCTGTGCCGGGTACGCGGCGCCTGGCCCTGTTTGTCACGTGCGCGATCGGCGCAACCGTGCTGCTCACGGCCGCGGGGGCCGTTTTGCTGTTTCTGTCCTGACGGGCTGTTGAAAAACGCCCATCCTCCGCAGCAGATCTACCGCGGAGGACGGGCCCATGTGTCCCGGCGCGCCGGGATCGCTATCGGTATCGCAATCGTCATCGTTATTTTCTTCGTTTGATTGGTTGTGCGATCCCGACCCCGATCCCGACAGCGATGAAGGAAGAAGGTTCCCGCGCGCCTTGAATATGGATGTTTTTGAACAGTCCATATAAAAACATTTTTTCGAAAACCTGCCGTTTTGGAAAACGCACGGTGATGTTTCCATGAGTTCAGCCGGCAATCGATCTGCAATCCCGCTTTTCAGAACTTTGCCGCGCCTTGAGAGCTGCATGCCCCACTGCATTCTGGGAACGTTCCCGACACCGGTTGAGGAGCTGGTCGGACTTGAGCGGCAATTCGGCTGCCGGGGCCTCTACATCAAGCGTGACGATCTCAGCGGGGAACCCTACGGCGGCAACAAGGTCCGCAAACTGGAATTCATTCTTGCCGACGGCCTGCGGCAGGGCGCCCGCGGCATTGTGACCTCGGGCGCGGCCGGATCGAACCATGCGCTCGCAACGGCAATCTACGGCCGCGCTCTTGGTTTTGAGGTTGAGCTGCTGCTGTTTGCGCAGCCTGCAAGCGATGAGGTGCGCGCCAACCTGCTCGCCGCTTTTCATGCCGGAGCGCGCCTTCATCATGCCGACAGCTATGCAGCGCACTGCCGTATGATGGAAGATTTTTTGCGCGGGCATGAACAGACGGGCGAAAGCCTCAAATGCATACCGCCGGGCGGCTCATGCGCTCTCGGGGCGCTGGGCTATGTCAATGCAGCCCTTGAGCTGAAAGAGCAGGTCGAGAACGGTGAGATGCCCGAGCCCGATGAAATTTTTGTGGCTTACGGCACCATGGGAACCGCTCTCGGTCTTGCGCTGGGCATCCGGCTGGCAGGGCTGCGCAGCAGGGTCCGGGCGGTCAGGGTCGTGCCTGGCGTGGTGGCGAACGAGACAACGTACAAGGGACTTCTTGATGCAACGAAACGGCTGCTGACCGCTGCTGATCCGGCGCTGGCTGACAGCGCGCTTGGCCTCGGCGTACTCAGCGTCGATGATGCATGGTTCGGCCCGGGTTACGGGCAGACGACGCGTGAGGCTGACGAGGCGATTGCCCTGTTTGCCCGCCGCGAAGGAATCGCACTTGACCGGACCTATACCGGTAAAACAGCCGCGGCCTTTCTTGCAGCGGCCCGCCACAATCCGCCCGGCAGAAATGTGCTGTTCTGGCTGACGAAAAATTCCTGCCCGTTCCCGCCGGAAAGCCAACGCATCGATTACCGCCGCCTGCCGCCAGAGTTCCACCATTATTTTGAAGCAGCGCATCTTGAACGCGCATAAGTGTATAGACCCCTCGCAGTATCCGGCTTATTTCCCTGTTGACTTTGCTGCGTCCACTGCCTATAGTTGCCGGATTTTAAGGGGCGTTCGGTACGGTGATGGGTGTGATGCCAGCATGCATGCCACCCCGCACCGCATATCGTGCGGCCTTGTTTTTGAAAGGCAAGGCGCGCCGTGCGCCTGTATGCCTGTAGCCAATAGCAGACCCTTGCCGGGCATTCAGCCCCGGCCGGTATTCGGCATGATGCTGTACGCAACCAGTATTTTCCTTTCCGCATTCCTTGTATTCCAGGTGCAGCCCATAATTGCGCGCTATATACTGCCCTGGTTCGGCGGTACGCCGGCGGTCTGGTCAACCGTGATACTTTTTTTCCAGGTCCTGCTCACGGGGGGATACGCCTATGCATACTGGCTTATGCGCCGCGCACGGCAGGCCCGGCTGCACCTGACGCTTTTGTCCGTTTCGAGTGCGGTGCTGCTTCTTCTGCTGATGTTCTGGCCTTCTCCGATCACGCCGGGGCCGGAATGGAAGCCCGTCGGGATTGATTTTCCCGGGGTGCGCATTTTCCTCCTGCTGGCGGTGTCGGTCGGCCTGCCGTATTTCATGCTGGCTACAAACAGTCCCCTGCAGCAGGCCTGGTTTGGCCGCGCAAATCCGGGCACATCGCCGTACTGGCTGTATGCGCTTTCAAATATCGGCTCACTTCTGGCGCTTCTGTCGTACCCGTTCCTGGTTGAACCCTGGCTGACCCTGCAGCAGCAGGGCCTGCTCTGGTCGCTGGGCTATCTGTGCTTTGCGCTTTTGGCAGGCTGCGCTGCGTTGCGATCCATGCGCGTTGAAGCGGTACAGGACGCAGACCGGAGCGCTGGACCAGCGCCAGCGGCTTTTCAGCAGATTCTATGGATTGCTTTGAGCGCAACCGCTTCGGTGATGCTGCTGGCTGTTACCAGTAAAATGACCCAGGAGGTTGCCGCCGTCCCGTTCCTGTGGGTGCTGCCGCTTGCGATATATCTGCTTTCGTTCGTGCTGGCTTTTTCAGGCGAAGGCCTCTATTCGCGACCTGTTTTCACGGTGCTCTTTTCTCTTGCGTCCGCGCTGGTGTACAGCCTGACGCCGCTTACGGCGATTATCTGGCAGGTGTGCGCGTATAGCTTCTTTCTGTTCGCTGCCTGCATGATAGCGCACGGTGAACTCTACCGCCTGAGACCCGACCCCGGACACCTGACGCGCTTTTACCTGATGGTCTCGATCGGCGGCGCGCTGGGAGGGTTGTTCGTCAACCTGGCAGCGCCGAATATGTTCAGCGGTTATCTGGAGCTGTATCTGGGCTGGGCCGCACTGGCCGTTTTGATGGCGGTGCTGACATTCTATCGGCCTACGGCTTTGGCGCCGCGCTGGCGTTTTCTGCATGACGGCTGGGTGGGAGCGCTGGCCGTCGTGCTGGTCATTTTTTTCTTCTACGGGGTCGCAATTCAGCACAGGGAGGCACTGTTCCGTGAGCGTGATTTTTATGGTGTTGTCAGGGTAGACGCTGATGAGCAAACCTATAAGCTGGTCCACGGGATCACCTTTCACGGAACTCAATATCGGGACCCCGGGCGGCGCCTGGTTCCAACCAGTTACTTCTGGGACGGGGGCGGGTTTGGCCTGCTGATGCGCAATCATCCCAAGTATGGCAGGGAGCCAATGCGGGTCGGTGTGCTGGGTTTGGGTATCGGCGTCATGGCAGCATACGGCAATGGGGGCGATACCTATCGTTTTTACGAAATCAGCCCGATTGTTCAGAAACTGGCCCAGGGGCACGGCGGTTTTTTTTCCTTCCTGCACGACACGCCTGCCCGTGTCGAAGTAGTGAAGGGCGATGCCCGTATTTCGCTTGAGAATGAAGTTCCGCAGGCCTATGACCTGCTGGCGCTGGATGTTTTCAGCAGCGATGCAATCCCTGTCCATCTGCTTACGCTCGAAGCGTTTGAACTCTACCTGCGCCACCTGGCCCCGGAGGGCATATTGATCGTCCACATTTCAAACCGCCACCTGGATCTGCGTCCGGTCGTCTGGAAAATCGGCCAGGCGCTTGGCCTGCGAGTTATCTCTTTAAATGTTTTGAAGATTCCAGAAAACCAGTCCGCGGCCCGGCCTTCCCATTTTATGGCCTTGACCAGGAATCCAGCCCTGTTCGACCAGCCCGACATTGCCGCGGCAGCCGACCCGATGGAGAACTTCAGTACCGATATCCGCCTGTGGACCGATAATTACAGCAACCTGTTTAAGGTGTTAAAGTGATTTTCAGGCTGTTGGAAAACGCCCACCCTCCGTAGCAGATCTACCGCGGAGGACAGGCCCATCTGTCCCAACGCTTCGGGATCGGTATCGATATCGCAATCGTCATTTTTTTCGGTTGCTTGATTTTTCGATCCCGATAGCGATTAAAGAAGAAGATTTTCGCGCGCCGTGCATCCGGTCATTTTTAAACAGCCGGCAGGACGAGACTTTTTCAACACCCTGTTATGTGCAGGATAACAATCGTAGGCAACAGGTGACAGGAATGCCTGCCGCCGATGCCTGGACTCCCGGCCAGGCGCTGTCGCTTCTGCCGGAATAACAATACCGGAAAGACTGTTAAAGGATATGTGCGATGACTGAACCAGCCCACAGCCGGCGCGATCTTATAATCATCGCGTTCACAGCGTTTTTGAATTTTACGGGCCTTACCCTGGCCATTCCCATTTTCACGCCCATGTGCCTTGACCAGGCCGGCGGCATCCTTGCGCCGGGCACGGCCATGACGGTGCGCACGACCATGCTCGGGTTTCTCCTGGGCGTATTCCCGCTGTGCCAGTTTTTCACCTCGCCGCTGCTGGGCGCGCTCTCAGACCGCTGGGGCCGCAAGCGCATCCTGCTGTGGGCCATCGCGGGATCATTCGGCGGCTATATCATCACGGCCGCGGGCATCCTGGCGCAAAGCCTGCCGCTGGTGTTTTTCAGCCGTATCGTGACGGGATGTTTCTCCGGCAGCCTGGCCGTGACCCAGTCGGCGGTCGCCGACCTGAGCGATGAGCGCTCGCGGCCGAAAAACTTCGGGCTGCTCGGCGCCGCGTTCGGGCTGAGCCTGTTCATAGGGCCGGCCCTCGGCGGCTTTCTCTCGGACCCCGATGTCTATGCGGGCTTCAGCTATGCGACGCCGTTCTGGCTGGCGGCGGTTCTGGCGGCCTTCAATTTCGCGCAGGTGGTCTGGCTGTTTGCCGAAACGCTGCCTGAGGAAAGGCGGCGGCAGGTCGAGTTCCATCTGCTGGTGGGGCCGAAAAACATTGTCCGCGCGTTTGCCGCGCCGGACTGCCGCCGCATGTTCCTGGTGGTGCTGGCGCTGTCGTTCGGCTTCAACTTCTTCACCCAGTTCTTCCAGGTGTTCCTGGTCGAAAAATTCCAGGCCACCCGGTCGCAGCTGGGCATCACCCTTTCCTACCTGGGCATCTGGTCGATCATGACGCAGGCCCTGCTGGTGCGCCCCGTGTCGCGGAGGTTCTCGTCGCGGCAGATCCTTCCCGTGACGCTGCTGCTGCTCTCACTGTCATTCCTGCTGCTGCTGACGGTGGGCCGGTACTGGCTGCTCTTTCCGGCCCTTGTGCTCATACCGGTGTTCAACGGCCTTTCAAATCCCAATCTCACGTCCATGGTATGCGGGCTCAGGGGCAGGCAGCACCAGGGTGAAATACTGGGCATTAATCAATCGGTCATGGCTATGGCCCAGTTCGTGCCCCCGCTGATCGGCGGCTATATCGTCGGGCACCACTACACCCTGCCCCTGTGGATAACCGCCGGATCAATTTTTCTTGCCTGGGTGCTGTTTTTGCGCGCCGGACGCACGCAGCCGTAAAGCGGCGGCGTGCATTACCTGCCTGTCTTGAGAGTGCTGCGCTTCAATACTCCCCCGGCGGCACGCTCGTAGCAGACCGCGGGCTTGTCAAGCGCGGCAACCGTGCCGCCGGGGCTTACCCGGAGCGTCCCTCCCGACGGTATTCCGAAGCCCCTGCCGCCTGGGCCCCGCAGCGCGACAGCCGTTTGCAGTTCCTCCCAGTCCTCCATTTCCGCATGGGTGTCGCAGATGAACGGCGCTATCCCGATGCAGTCAAAAAGTTCAGCGCTTGCGTCGTCGTCGGGGTTGTGCCAGCGGGCCCAGTGGGAACCGAGCATGATGCTGCCCGCGGACAGGCCGAACAGCACCGCGCCCCGCTCGAATGTCCGCCGGATACACGGGAGCATGCGGTGGTGATTGAGCCAGCGCATGCCTTCCTCCACGTCGCCGCCGGAAACGAAGACCGCATCCGCGGTGTCAAGCAGCGCCGCCGCTTTTTGGGACTCGGTGTTTTTTCCGGCCAGCCTGGCAAGCGTCACGGAGCCTGCCCCCGCCCGCCTGATCATGTCCGCGGCATAGGAGAAGAACGAAGCGTCATCGCTGCTTGCGGTCCCGATATAGGCAACCTCAGGATGCGCCTTGCCGGTTTCGCCGAGTATGGTTTTCACGCGGGCTGTCATGGCGGCCGGATTTCTGAAGTCGCCGCCTGCCATAAGGTAGGCCGGTTTGCTGCGATTCATGTCCAGAGGCCCTCCGGGTCAAGGGGAAACCGTGCGTGCGTCCGGCGGTATTTACCCGATACAGCCGGCTCGATATCGTCACAGAAATCGATTTCAATGCCGGCGGCCCGGCCGTATACGGATTGCAGCGCCTGCCGGCATGCGTCGATTTGCGCGCGCGTGCGCCCCTCCGCGACTATCCTCAGGCAATAGCGCTCCGGGGTTTGCTGCACCAGTTCGTAATCGCGCAACCCGCCGACAGCCGACAAGGCGTCGTCGACCCGGGCGGTCGTTACAAGGCGTCCTGTCAGAGAGAGCGTACAGTCGGCGGCCCGGCCCTCGACGGCCGTGAGATGCCAGCCTTCGCGGCGGCCGCAGGGGCATGCGGCATTGCCACGCCGTACCAGGTCGCCGACATCGAAACGGATAAGCGCAGTCCACGGATTATGAAACGGCGTTACCGCGATGCGGCCGAGGGCAGGCCCCCCGTGGAGATCTTGAAGCGGCATGAAATCGACCCTGCAGAACCCGGTGTTCTGGTGAAACGTTCCCTGTTCGCACTGCATGAAGATGTAGCCCGCTTCCGTGGTTCCGTAGGAACTCACGACCGGCGCCCGCAGTGCCCGGCGGATACACTGAAGATGCATTGCAGACGGCAGCTCATAGGTGATCAAAATTACCCGCGGCGAATAAAGGCTGATGCGGTTGTCGAGCGCCCACCAGCACAGCCGCGCAAGCAGCGACGGATTGGCCTCCAGAATCTCGGGCTTGAATTGGCCGAGCTCTGCCGCCATGCGCGCATAATGAACATCGGTCCATTCCAGCGCGGTTGCCTTTTCATTCAGGAAAAGCAGGCGTCCATTCAGCAGCCGGGATTGCATGGGAAGGTCGCTGCGTGACAGGACGCCCACGCTCAGGGCGCTGGCGAGCTGCGCCTCGCGGCAGGAATGATCAAGGTGCGCCGTGTGCGCATTCAGCTTCCACGACGCCGCCTCGGAGGCATTCCACCATGACTGGTTCCAGAGGTTGGTGACCTTCTCTGATGTCGTGCCGTTCGTCTGGACGTATTCTATTTCGCCAAGTTCAAGGCCAGCAGTCACATTACGGTTGCCGGGCACAAGGCCCTGCGGAAAATGGTCGCGCATGTCCTGCTTGGTGAGCAGCGGAAGCGCGGCATAGCGCTCGTCGGCAGGAACATGCCGTCCGGGGTCGCACGCCCTCCAGGGCCGGTAGGCCGGCACGGTATCGAGCGCGGCATCAAGGGCCTCATGCGATATCTGATAATATTCAGCGCTGAAATACGGCTTCTGCATCGGAAGTGACAGCCTGCGGTCAGTGTCAAACGGTTTTCGACGGAGTCTCATGCAAACCGGATATGTGTTCCATTTTTTATACAATGGCAGGACCTTTTGCGCAAGCCTATGACGGCATGCACTCCTGCGCCGTTTTCCGGTCGTGTTCTCTCTTGACACGGCCTTTCCATCCCGCCTATAGTTGCGCTACCGTGAATTAACTTTTTCTGAAAGGAGGACTGCCATGAAAAACAAATGTTTTGCTGCGGCGCTGCTCGTGTGTTTTCTGATGCAGCCGGCATATGCGCGGGCGCAAAGCGGTGCGCCTTCGGAAGGCACCCTGGCTGCGGGATTCAAGCAGGCCCTGTCAATCGGCACTGAGAAGGCGGTGCAGACGGTTTCAAAGACGGACGGGTACTTCGGCAACCAGGCGATAAAGATCCTGCTGCCGGATTCAATGCAGCGGGTGGCCGACGTTCTGGGCAAGCTCGGCATGCAGAAGCAGCTCGATGACCTGATTCTCAGCATGAACCGGGCCGCCGAAAAGGCAGCGCCGCAGGCGGCCGCGATTTTCGGCGGCGCCATCAAGGATATGGGCATTCAGGACGCGCAGAAGATTTACAGCGGCGGCGACACGGCCGCGACGGACTATTTCAAGGGCAAAACGTCGGAGCAGATTTTCAACGCCTTCAAGCCGATCATCTCCGCCAGCATGCAGGAGGTCGGAACAACGGCCCTGTTTAACACCATCATGTCAAAATACAATGCCATGCCGTTTGTTCCCAAAGCGTCGATAGACATCGAGCAGCATGTGACCGCGAAAGCAACAGACGGGCTCTTTACCATGGTTGGTGAAGAGGAAAAGAAAATCCGGACCAATCCGGCGGCGCGCACGACCGATCTTTTGAAATCGATATTCGGAAAATAGGCGTGCAGGCGCAGGCTGTATTTCCATGAATTTTTTTGCGGGAAATCGACTATGGCAGATACATCTCATGTACGCTGGCTGTACCGGGAACTGCCGGACCTGGTGGCTCAGGGGGTGCTGGAGGCGCAGGCCGCAGAGCGGCTCAGGCGGCATTACGGCGATCCGGATATGGCCGGAAGCACGGCAAAGCGCTGGGCGGTTGTCCTGTTCAGCATTGTCGGCGCGGTGCTGATAGGCGGCGGGGTCATATTGCTGCTGGCGCACAACTGGGATGAGCTGTCGCGGCCGATGCGTGCGCTGATCTCGATTGCGCCGCTGGCGCTGACAGCTGCGCTGGGCGCATGGGTTTTGTTGGCGCGCACGCAGAGCACGGCCTGGCGCGAGGGCGTTGGCGCGGCGCAGACGCTTGCGGTCGGAGCTTCAATCGCGCTGGTGGCGCAGACCTACAACCTCGGCGGCCGCTTTGATGAGTTCATGCTGACCTGGTCGCTGCTGGCCCTGCCGGCAGCCTACCTGCTGGCTGCGACGCTGCCGGCGCTGTTATACCTTATGGGCATCATGGTCTGGGCGGGTTCGGTCACGTACCATCCGGGCAGCTCCCTGTGGTATTTCCCGCTTCTGGCCGCGGTGCTGCCGTTTTTGTGGTGGTCCGGCCGGGCGAACCGCTATCACCCCCGCCCGGTCCTGCTTGCATGGATGCTGGCGATTACAGCCTGCTTCGGAACCGGATTTGCCGTGGAGCGCGTGTGCGAAGAGCTGGGTGCGCGGCCGGTAGTGTTTGGCGGGCTGTGCGTACTTCTGTATCTGTGCGGCGCGCGCTGGTGGAAGGCGGCCCCCTCGGTTTTGCAGCGCCCTTTGCAGAACGTGGGCGCGCTGAGTGCTGTAGGCCTGTCATTGGTGCTGAGCTACAGCGATGGATGGTCAGGGGTTGCAAGCAGTGCGGTCAACTGGCATAGTGTGAGCTCCTTGCAGGATGGTTTGCAGCTGGCCGCGGCGGCGCTTGTTACTCTGGCGGCGCTTGTTGTATGGGTTCGCAGTTTTAGACGGCGGGTTTGGAGTGAAGTCATGCTCGGGGCGGTATCGTTCCTCGTATGTGCCGGGTGGATCATCGCCGGGATGGGGGATCAGGCGGTGATCAGCGCGTTTGTGTTCAATCTGTACCTGGCCGTGCTCGGCATCGGTACGCTGGTTACAGGGCTGCGCGGCCGGCGGCTGGGCACGGTGAACGCCGGCATGGCTGTGCTGGCGGCGGCGATCCTGTGCCGTTTCTTTGACAGTGACCTCAGCTTTGTTGTTCGCGGTGTGGCGTTCATCGTGATCGGTATCGGTTTCCTGTCAATCAACCTGGTGCTGCTGCGCCAACGACAGGAGGTGCAGCCATGAATGCAAAACTGATATTCGGGCTGTATGTTATACTGGCGGTCGTGCAACTGGCCGTGCCGTTCGGCCAGATCCGGAAATACGAGGACATTTTGACGACCGGAGCAGTCTATAAACTTCGCACAGCGCCGGTTGATCCCTATGATGCCTTCCGGGGCCGTTATGTTGCCCTGAATTATGCCGGCACGGAAGCCCCGCTGCGCAAGGGCGAGAGGCTGGAAAACCGATCGACAGCCTATGTCGCACTGCGCAGGGACGGGAACGGCTTCGCGCAATTCGTGGAGCTGTCAGGGGAGCCCCCGCTTGAGGGCGATTATCTGCGGGTACAGTATTTTTCTATGAACGCTATCGGTGAAGACGTTCCGAGCTTTCGGCTGCCGTACGACAAATTTTTTATGGAAGAAGCGCAGGCGCCGCAGGCGGAAGCGGCCTACCGGAAGCACGTCAAGCGCAGCGGCGACAAGGATAGCGGCACATACGTCGTCATGCGGGTAAAGGCCGGCCGGGGAGTGATCGAGGAGCTCTATATCGGCAATAAGCCCGTCCGGGATATGCTCAAAAAGGAAGGCGCACGGGGGAAGCCGTGAAAGGGTGTGCTGTGTCGTCGTAGATCTGATTTAGAGACGGTGCCGGCGTCGGGCGATGGCCCCTGATCAGGCCCGGCACGATAGATACCGGCAAGGTCGGATTTTTCGGCTTCATCACCGCTGAATGGCGATCGGCAGCTAAAAAATGCCTTTTGCAAGCAAGGCATATTTGAGCAGCATGCCCGCGAACACCGCCAATACAATCAGCAGGAAATACTGCTCGCGGTTTTCTTTCCAGAAAAGATCAAATCTCCACGAATTGCGCGCCGAATGCGGGTATGGCGTCAGCCGGGGTATAAGGCTGCGAACCTGCGCCGCATAGCGTGTGTATTCTTCGCCGAAAATATCCCCAAGCCATGCCATTTCCTTTTTGTACTTCCGGGGCATGTAGCTGCAGAAGAAAACCGCCAGCCCGGCTGCCAGAAGCAGCATGCACCGCGGGCCTCCCATGATGCAGAAGCCGATCAGCAGAAAAAGACGGCCGGCATACAGCGGGTCGCGCAGGTAGGCATACGGGCCCGAGGTTGCCAGCTCTTTTTTGCGGACAAGGTGCCCCGCGGCCCAGAAACGGAGCGCTTCGCCCAGCAGGATAAACACGAAGCCCGCCTTGAGGGTGAGCGCTGTCGGACGCGCCAGCACAACGGCAAGGGCAATGGCCGCGATCAGCCCCAGTGTTTTCAGATGCCGATTTTTCATGGCAGCCTACCTCCTTCGGCGCATGGACATGGCAGCCTGTCCGCCATAGCCCGGTCCGCCCACAGGAGTAGAACACGGGCATGAAGCCCGGATGACGCCGGGATTAATATTTTGTAATGGCATGCTCGCGATGATCAGGGGGCGGGCGGCTTTGTCCGTCCGCGTGCGGCGTCAGGGGCTGCGCTGTTCAGTGCCCGCTGGCGGGGATGCCCCGGGGATGTTCACCAGAAGAACGTATTCCTGGTGGCCGATCGTCTGCCGGTCAAGCAGCGACAGGTTCGCCCGGAGGTCTTCAGGCAGCCGGTTATGCTTTCCTTTTTTCATCAGAATGTAGTTTTTTGCGGGCGCGAGGATTGTCCGGCGCAGAGCCTGATCGTCCTGTACGAAGGGGATGGGATAGCGGTGCAGGAAATAGTTGAACATCTCCGGCTCAAACGCGGCCGAAAGCCGGTCGTCCGGGCCGACACGCTCCCGGATGCGCTCGCTGAAAAAACGGCCTGATTTAATGCCGTTTACGGCCGGAAAAATAAGCGTTATGAGCATGAATAAAGCAACTGCCGTAACCATCGTGACATGGCCCAGCATAAGAGCCGGGCGCGCGCTGCGCCGCAGAAGCAGGATACCCAGCATGCCGCCGCATATCAGCACCGCGCTGACAGCATACAATGTTCCGGCTGCATGCCGGACGGGCTGGAGCGCTTCAAGGCCGAACGCGAACACTGCCGCGCCCAGGATTGCGCAGCAGGCCAGCAGCCCGCACAGCAGCCCGAACGGAATTGTCAGCACTCGCGGGGACGCAGCCGTCGCGGTGCGCACAGTGTCGGCGAAGAATTTGGCCAGCAGCAGCGCCGCAGCCGGATACAGGGGCAGAAGGTACAGGCTGCGCTTGCAGGACCACATCGAAAAAAACAGAAATACTCCTGCAAACCATGCAAGGGGAAGGCGGATGCTTCCTGCCCGGGCGCGGTTTTTCCAGAAATAGATGCAGGCGCCCGGTATGAAAAGGCTCCAGGGCAGGAAATCGATCGGGAAGTTGATCAGAAAATAATAGAACGGCTGCCTGTGGCTGTATGAATCGACCGTGCGGTCGAGCGTCTGTTTGAACAGGATATTATCGCGGTATACCTCTCCGCCCAGGATGCAGGCCGGCACGAGCCACAGAGCCATTATCCCGGCGGCAAGCAGCAGTCCGGACGCGAAGCGCAGGCGTCCTATACTGCGCCATTCTTTCTTGGCTGCCAGAAAAAGCACACAAACGATTATCGGGATGCACAGGCCCACCGGCCCCTTGGCCAGCAGCGCAAGGCCCATGCACACCCAGGCGGCATAACAGAAGGGGGCCCCGCCGGGGAAGCGCCGGTAACCGCAGTGAAACAGCAGGATGGCCGCGGTTGTCAAAAGCGTCAGCAGGGGGTCGATATGCACGCTGACAGCGGTGGTGAAAAAATTTTCGGAGGTAAAAAGAATGCCGGCCGCGATCAGCGCGGCCAGCGGGTCAAAGAGCCGTCTGCCCAGCACATACGTGAGCGCCAGGATTCCGAGCGCCGCAAGCACGGAAGGCAGCCGGGCGGCGAAGGCGGTCGCGTCGCCGGCTATTTTGGCGGTGCCGGCAATCAGCCAGAAGAAAAGCGGGGGCTTGTCGGGATAGAGCCCGCCATTGATGTGCGGTACGATGTACTGGCCGGTTTCGACCATCTCGCGCGCGATCTGCGCGTAGCGCGGCTCATCCGGGTTCCACAGGTCCCAGCCGCCGATGCTGGCAAGCAGCAGGGCGCCGCAGAGCGCCAGGCCGATAACAAAAACAAGCCCGGTTGACGGGGCAGCAGTGCGTGTGCGCACTCCGCAGTCCGCTGCGGCACTGCCTGCCGCCGCGGACCGGGGATCGTGAAGGTCATGCTCCTGGTTTTTCTGATGATTCATATGCCCCCTATTCTCATTGTTCGTGCGCCAGGTATCTGCCCGGCAAAGAGCTGGATGCCTGCTGTTGCATGGCTGGCGCGCAATGCCGCTGCAAGGGCATCACCTGTTTGACAGCATTATTATCGAAAAATTCCTGAAAGCAATTAAATTTTTATAATTAGCTTGACAGCCGGCCGGACGCGAATTTATATTTTTCCCGTTACCGGCCGGATGCCTTCCTGAATTCCGTTGCTCTACGGCAGGGTGCTTTGTTGAAACGGGGGCGGTTTGATCGTGAGCCATGCGTTGACAATCGTTGTTCCGGTATATGATGAGCAGGATATCATTGAACGACTGTGCGTTGAGCTTGATGAATTCATGGCAGGAGCCCCGCTGCCATCAAAGGCGCTCTTTATCGACGACGGGTCGCGGGACGCAAGCCTGGAAAAAATCAGGGCGGCCTGCGAATCCTCGTCCGGCCGTTTCACCTACTGCACGTTCGCGCGCAATCTCGGCCTGAGCGCGGCCCTTAAGGCCGGATTCGATTTTTCAGATACGCCGTGGACAGGCTATATCGACGCCGACCTGCAGACCTCCCCGCAGGACTTCCATCTGCTGCTTCCCCATATCGACCGGTATGACCTTGTCACCGGCGTGCGCACGGACCGCAAGGATTCGTTCGTTAAAAAAGCCTCATCAGCATGCGCGAACAGAATCCGCCGGACCTTTACGCGCGACGGCATGGACGACACGGGCTGCCCCCTGAAGATCATACGGACCGATGTTGCCAAGCGCATACCCATGTTCTCGGGTATGCACCGGTTTCTTCCCGCCATGGTGCTGCTGCAGAACGGCACGGTGATGCAGGTGCCCGTGCGGCACTTTCCCCGCACCGCCGGAAGCTCAAAATACAGCCTGCGCAACCGGCTCATCGGTCCCTTGAGCGACTGCTTTGCCTACCTGTGGATGAAGAGGAAGTATATCAATTATACTGTCAGGGAATGCAGCCAATCCCTGCGGCGGCCTTCGTTATGAAACATGTTCTGATCTTCGGCATCGGCTTTCTCGCGCAGTTTCTTTTTATGAGCCGCATCATTGTGCAGTGGATCGTGTCGGAGAAGCACAAAAAAGTGCTGGCCCCCGTGCTGTTCTGGGAGTTCAGTCTTTTTGCATCCGTGCTTCTGTTCGTGTACGGGTACCTGCGCGACGACTTCGCCATCATGCTCGGGCAGGTCATTACCTATTACATTTACATCCGCAATATTCAGCTGGAAGAGCAGTGGAAAAAATTTCCAGCCTGGCTGCGGGGCTTCTTCTATGCGTTTCCGCTGATCATCCCGCTGTATTTCTACAATAACAGGGTCATGGACATGGCGGTCCTTTTTAACCCGGAGCATATATCCTTTGCACTGATGACGCTCGGAATCGCTTCCCAGGTTCTGTTTACGCTGAGGTTTGTCTACCAGTGGGCGTATTCGGAGCGCAGGAAAGAGTCCTCCCTGCCGCTCGGTTTCTGGGTGCTGAGCCTGGCCGGTTCTTCGCTGATATTCACCTATGCCGTTTTCAGGCTCGATCCCGTTCTTCTGGCCGGCCACGCGGCGGGCATTATCATTTATTACAGAAATATCTGTATTTTGAGGAAATACCAGGCGCAGGCCGCGTAGGCCCGGGCAGTTTTTTGCCGTGCCGTTCCCGTAGAGTATCCTTATGTGTTGAAAAAAACCCTGAAAAAGGCAATACTGAGTACTGTTACTATTCACGCAACCTAAAAAGGAGCAGCTCATGGCACGCTACATCATAATCGGAAACGGTATTGCCGCGAACACAGCCGCTGAAAATATCCGCAAACTCGATCCCGCCGGCTCTGTACGGATGTTCTCGCGGGAAAAGCACCATTTCTACTACATGCCCGCGCTGCCTGAATTTCTTTCCGGCGAGAAGGACCTGCAGGGCCTGACCATTCACGGCGTCCAGTGGTATGGCGACCGGAACATCGACCTGCAGGTGAACACACCGGTAACGGATATAGACACTGCCGCAAAAACCGTTAGCGCTGGCGGGGGAAAGCACGGCTATGATAAACTGCTTCTTGCAACCGGCGGCTACTCCTTTGTGCCGCCCATACACGGTGCGGACAGGCCCGGCGTGTATTCCCTGCGCACCCTGGCTGATGCCGAGGTCATCAGGGCGCAGGCTTCAGAGGCCAAAAAGCTTGTGCTGATCGGCGGCGGCCTTCTCGGTCTCGAGGCCGGCAACGGTCTGAGGAAAGCGGGGCTTGACGTGACCGTGGTCGAATTCTTCCCGCGCCTGCTTCCGCGGCAGATGGATGTCGCGGGCGCGGCGATACTGCAGAAGCAGATGGAGGCCATGGGGTTTAAGTTTCATCTGGGGGTAACAACCAAGGAAATCAAGCAGCGGGGCAGCGGGCTTACCATCATTCTTGACAGCGGCCAGGCCATCGAGACCGACATCGTGCTCGTTTCCGCGGGCGTCAGGCCGGTTGTCGACCTTGCGCAAAAGGCAGGCCTTGCTCTCGACAAGGCCGTCAAAGTGAATGATGCCATGGAAACCTCGGCCGCGGATGTGTATGCGGCAGGCGACTGCATAGAGCACCGGGGCGTGTTCTACGGCATCTGGCCTGCATCGCAGGAGCAGGGCCGCGTGGCCGGTGTCAATATGGCCGGCGGGTCTGAGACCTACGCAGGCACGGTTCCGGCCAACAAGCTCAAGGTGGTAGGCATAGACCTTGCGGCAGCAGGCGACATCGACGCGGACGGCAAGCTCGACTCGGTCGTGTGCCAGGATGCGGCAAAGGGCCTGTACCGCAAGTTCGTTATCGACCAGGGCCGGCTGGCCGGAGCGATCCTGTTCGGGGACACGCGCGGAAGCGATGCGGTCATGGCAGCCATTAAAGATAAAAAGGACGCTTCGGCCTGCCGGGACATGCTGGCGCGGCTGGATTTTGATTTTTCGTGCCTGTAAGCATGTTGACTTCGTGTCAAATCCGGCTTGGCAGTTCGTGAAATACACGGTTTTATACTATATATAGATATGCCGTACCCTGTTATGGCAATCTATAGTGGGCGGGGCGTCAGCGCATTGTTTCAAGCCTGTTTGTATTTATTGGTTTATGTGCGAAAATAATTATCAGAAAATGTGAAAAATAATTTGTATTTTCTGACATGACGGTGCTATAACTCAACTATGTTAAAGTTTTCTTTGTCGAGTATATACTTTTTTGTTTTTTATTGTATGGTTAATGATTTGATGCAGCCAGAGCCGTGACGGTAACGTGCAGGGACGTTCCGGATGCATCGCAGCGGTAACGGGGCCGACCTGACCGGGGAAGGGCAGAGATCCGTCAAGGCCGACATTTGACAGTATGTTTTTCCTTGAACAGGCACTGTTGGAAAGGTCGTAGCAATTAGTCACTCCGACGATTGTATCAGAGGTGGTGCGTGTCGGGCGGTTTCAGCAGGTTGCGGGGGATTTTTTATATTTCCATAAACAGCACTGCATCCTGGAGTCATGGACCGCCGCAGGGCGATGTGCCTAGAAACTGCGGATAGGTTCTGTTTTTTTAAAAACCGGGCTTCAGGCGCGCTCACAGAGGCGAAACACAGCGGTAATTATTTTCCTGTGCACCGCAAGGGGGGAAAATTTTTACATAGAGGCGTCCCCGCAGGGGACAGAAACCACACACCAGACAGGAGGAGAAGTACCATGCTGAAGAAACTGATCGGATTTTTTAAGGAAGAGGATGGAGCCACGGCTGTTGAATACGCACTCTTTGTTGCCCTGATCGCAGCCATCATTGTCATCGCGGTGCAGGCTATCGGCACAAAGGCAAATACTGCGTTCAAAACCGTTGAAGGCAAAATGCCGTAACAGCTCCGGCGCTCGGTACTGGCCGTCCGGGGTGCCTTCACGGCATTGCCCGGATGGCCAGGTTTTTTTAAAACAACACATTGAACAAATTACGGCATTGTGCAGGCATCCCCGGACATCATAGTGTTAAGTGCACTCTTTTGCACGATGGCCGTGGCGCTGGTCACTGACCTGCGCAGCCGGAAAATACCCAACCGTCTGACGTATCCGGCAATGGTGGTTATGCTCGCCTGCTACGGCACGGCGCACGGGTTCGAAGGCCTGTGGTTCAGCTGTAAGGGCCTGCTGCTCGGCACCGGGCTGCTCATGCCCCTGTATTTTGCGGGCGGCATGGGAGCGGGCGATGCCAAGCTTGTGGGCGTGGCAGGCGCGGCGCTCGGCATGCGCGGGGTTTTCACCGTGTTTCTTCTGACCGCCCTGATCGGCGGCGCGTGCGCGTTTGTTTTGATAGCGTTTCGTCTGAAGTCCTGCCGGCGCCTTCTGGAGCGTTCGGCATTGATGATGAAGGTGTTTGTTTATACACGACGGTTTGTTTTTTTACCCGGGGCGCAGAGCGAGCAGGCCCCGAAACTCTGTTACGCAATACCGATAACATTGGGCACGGCTGCTGCCGTTGCCTGGCGTTTTGCATACGGCAGTTATATTATCTGATGGAGTTATGAGGATCGTTTTGCATACCGAGGTCGAAGTCCGACCTTCGAGACTGAGGTGCCCTTGAGTTTTAATGGTGTCATTTCGAAGGAGCGTTCGTCCTCCGCAGTAGCTTGCTACAAGGATGGAAAGCGACTGAGAAATCTTAAAGGCAAGATTTCTCCCGGAGCCTGCCCGGAGCGCAGCCGAAGGGGCAGAAATGACAGTAAAAGGGAATCGGGACGCAGTCTCTTCGACGGAATGTCTGAAAAAAGGTAGTTCGAGATTTTTTTATTACTTTGAACGCAACGCCCGGCCGCACCATGCGGCCGGAATGAACATATCACATACAGCAGGGAGGGCAGCATGGCACGGACGAGAGTTTTTTTACCGGTAGCAATTGCGCTGGTATTCGCACTGGCGGGCGCGTATATCGCTTACAACTGGGCCCAGTCCCAGAGACTGGCTGCCCGTCAGCCCACAGCCGCTGTTTCGGGCGATGTCGTGAACGTGGCTGTGGCTGCCGCGCAGATACCTTGGGGCACGCAGCTCAGCACCGAAAACATCCAGATGAAAGCCTTTCTCAGCAAGAGCCTTCCCGCGGGCTGTTTTACCGATCCTG
>CAIRTM010000008.1 GCA_903881505.1 uncultured delta proteobacterium
GATGGCTGATAGCGCGCTTCGGGCTCAGGCGCTGCATCTGGCCTATGGCGCTTATGCTTAACGCGCCTGATCTCGTCTATATCTACATGGCTGCTGCCCGTCCCGAAACATGGCTGGTGTACGTGCTGGTATCCTGTGAGCAGTTCGGCTACGGACTGGGCTTTACGGCGTTCAGCGTCTATCTCATGTATATCGCCCGTGAACCATACAAGACATCGCATTTTGCGATATCAACGGGCCTGATGGCGCTGGGCATGATGGTCCCCGGCATGCTGAGCGGGTATGTGCAGCGAGTGATGGGCTATACCGCCTTTTTTACGCTCGTGACAGCCCTGACGATTCCGGGCATGCTGATGATTTGTTTCCTGCCGCTTGATGAGCGTTTTCGCTGAAACGCCTGCGGATAGTCAGTAGCTCAGCCGGCCAAGGTCGATGCTGCGTGTCTGGTTGCGGCCGTTGTTTTTTGACTCGTACAGGCAGGCGTCGGCTGATTCGATAAGCGTAAGCACCTGTGATCCGGGCTCGGGCAGGGCAGCGGCGATGCCCATGCTCAGGGTTACCAGGCCCTCAGGCACGGCTGACTGTATGTGGCGGATGCTCAGGCGCCCGACAGTCACGTGCAGCTGTTCGGCGACTTTCAGGGCCCCGGTTTCGTTTGTTTCAGGCAGAATACAGGCGAACTCATCGCCGCCGTAGCGGGCAAGCAGGTCGGTCTTGCGCGGCAGCGTCCGCCGCAGGGTCTGGGCGATCTGCTTGATGCAGGCGTCACCGGCACTGTGTCCGTAAAAATCGTTGTATTCTTTAAAAAAATCAATGTCGATGATAATCAGTGAAATCCTCGACAGCGCCCGCATGCAGCGGCTCCACTCGTGCGCCAGAACGGTGTCGAACCTGCGCCGGTTGGCAACACCTGTCAGTCCGTCAATATTGGACAGGTCTTCAAGTAAATCCCGGTAGCGCTTCAATTCCAGGTGCGTTCTGATGCGTGCCAGTATTTTTGGCGCGCTGATCGGTTTGGTTATATAATCGACCGCTCCGGCTTCAAGCCCCCTGACCTCATCGTCTGTGTCTACTTTTGCGCTGATGAAGATAACCGGTATGGCGGCGGTCCGCGGGTTTCTTTTAAGCTGACGGCAGACGGCATACCCGTCGGTATCGGGCAGCATGATATCGAGCAGTATGAGATCGACGTCTTTGGCTGCCGCGACGTCAAGCGCCTGTTCACCGGTTGTCGCGAGGTCGCACTCGTTATCGGTCTGCAGCAGCTCCTGCAGCAACCGGGAGGTAACCGGATCGTCGTCGACGATCAAAATTTTCTGCCTGCTGTCAGGATTGAACATGGCGTTCGCAAGCCTCCTGTGCGTTTGAGGTGCTGCCCGTTGGTCAGATCACGTTAGCTTTTTGCCTGCCGCCGCAATGTAGACCGTGAATTCTTGATCGCCGTCCACACCCAGGAGGCGGTCACAGGCATTCTGATCGTAGGCCGCAATGGCGCATGCGCCTGCTCCGAGCGCGGTTGCCGACAGGTAGATGTTCTGTACGACATGGCCGGCGTCAATGGCGATGACTTTGTGCGCGGCGCGGTCATAGCGCCACTCCATGCGTGCCGGAAGCGCAGTCAGGAAAAACGACGCGGCAGCTGATGCCACGAAGTCCTGCCCGAGGCAGGCCGCGGCCGCTCTGCGCCCTATGGCCGTATCGGTAAAAAGCTGTGCCAGTATACCGTCAAAGGGCAGATAGCGGTACAGGCCCGGCTTCAGGCCTTCGATTCTGTTGGCGGCCACATAGGTTTCAAAGGCATGGCGCGCGCCTGCCGAGGGAACGGTGCGCAGAGCGCATTCGGGACTGATCACTTCGCGCACGCCCTGCGAGGCCCACAGCAAGGCTGAAAGCTCTTCGAGGGTGAACGGCGCATCGCTGAACGAACGCATGCTCACGCGCCGTGTTATCGCATCGGCAAGGCCCATACGGCACATGCGCTTCATGCACTCGCGCCCGTCGGGCAGATCAGCGCGTTCGAGCCCCTCAGGGCATGGCTTCTGCAGGGGCGGGGCTGGCTCGCCGAGACTCTGGCCGGTCCGGTAAAAGTCAATGGTCTGCCGGACGGTATCTTTCAGGAAGAACCGGCAGTCGTCGAAAGGCCCGTTTTTCTTGGTAGTGTCCATGCGCAGCGTATCTGCCTGAACGATTGCATCGGTTTGTAACCATAAGCGCCTTCATGCCGTTTGTCAAGCCGGAGCGCTGGGCGTTGTTTCAGGCACGTCTGTCATTCAGACAATGGTGTGAGTGCCTGCTGCCGGACTCATGCGGAAGCGGTCACTGTCCGAACAGAAATGCCGGACGAGCACGCATGCGTTTGCAGCACTGACGACGGTATTGCCATGATGAATAGTATACCAGTGGTGGGTGCGTTTGGGTCAGAACGGCCAGACAAGGCAGATCATCGGCAGGGCGATCAGTGCCACCAGGAACCCGAGCGGCAGACCGAGACGCCAGTAATCGCCGAATCTATAACCGCCCGGTCCCATGACGAGCGTATTTGACTGATGTCCAATAGGTGTATTAAAGGCGCATGAGGCTGAGATCGCCACCGCCATGAGAAACGGGTCAGGAGATACGTTCAGCATCTCAGCGGCTTTGATTGCTATCGGGGCGATTAACACCGCAGCGGCCGCGTTATTCACAATATCGCTCAAATACATGGTGCCGAAAAAAAGCAGGGCAAGGGATACGATCGGCGGCATGCTGCCGGTTACCATGAGCATTCGCGATACGATCGTTTCAGCCGCACCGGTTGTTTCGAGCGCGGCGCCGACGGGAATCATGGCGCCCAGAAGTATGATAACCGACCAGTTGACGTTTTCATAAACGTCCCTGATAGCGATGATATTGAGCAGAACCATCGAGACAGCGGCGAGCACGAGCGCGGTCTGTATTGCCATCAGGCCGAATGCCGCCGCAAGGATCGCACCCAGAAAAACCGCGCCGCATTTGATGACTTGACGGGGCTGGCCGATGCGAAGGTTCCGCTGGGCAAGCGGAATGCATCCCAGCGCGGCTATGGTTTCATGGATGGCATCCGCCGGGCCGCTCAGAAGCAGCACATCGCCGGGTTTGAAGCTGATTATTGCGATGCGCTGCGTCAGGCGCGCGCCCCTGCGGGCTACCGCAAGCAGGTTCAACCCGAACCTGCGGCGCAGATTGAGGCTATAGGCGGTCTTGCCGATCAGCGCGGAATCGAGTCGTACAACCGCTTCAGCCATGACCATGTCCTGGGAACCGAGGATGTTTTTTTCAAGCTCCCGGTCCCCCGCCAGGTCGAGTTTGGCGCTGTCAACAAACGCTTTTAAATCCTTCGAATCTGCCTCGACCACCAGCACATCGCCTTCCTGCAGGAGTTCCATGGTCGATGGATACGCAATGGTGTGCTTGCCGCGTGCGATGCCGATAATGTTGATTTCAATATCCTTGAAACGCGCCAGTTCGGCAATGCTGCAGCCGGCGATGGATGAGTTTTTTGTTATTCTTACCTCGGTTGTATAATCTTCAATGTGAAACAGCTCATCAACTGAGTCCTGCCCTTTGCGCCGGGGCAGCAGCCTCCATCCCACCAGCGATATAAACAGGATGCCCGCAAGGGCTGCCGCGGCGCCGACCGGGGTAAAGTCGAACAGGCGGAACGGTTCGTCGGCATATTCAGCACGGGCAAGGGCGATGATCACGTTCGGCGGTGTTCCCATCATGGTCGTCATACCGCCGAGCAGGGAGCCGAATGCGATCGGCATCAGAAACAGCGACGGCGGATGGCCGTTTCTGCGTGCCATCTGCAGGGCCACGGGCAGCATGATCGCAAGCGCTCCGACATTGTTCATGAATGCCGAAATGGCCGACACCGTCAGTGTCAATCCCAGCACCTGCAGGGGTATGCTGGTGCCGATTTTGCTGAGCTGGCCGGTCAGAGCGTCAATCAGGCCGGAATTGATAAGTCCTCGGCTGATGACAAGCACTGCCGCAACAGTGATAACAGCCGGATGCCCGAAACCGGAAAAGGCCTCATCGGCCGGAACGATGCCGCACAGCGTGACCGTCATCAGGGCAAGCAGCGCGACGATATCATAGCGCCAGCGCCCCCAGATAAAAAGGGCCAGGGAGGCAGCCAAAGTAGCAAAAACGATATATTGATGAATTGCCATACACAAAGACCTGTTGTCTTATTGAATGCAACTGCGGGGGGTGATGGCGTGAACTGCTGCGTATGCCGGGTCAGGAAGTGTATAAAATGATTATGATGTTCTGTCAAGCACCCAGCAGGCACCAACTCAGGCGTTGGGCCTGTACGGCGAGGGTGAATGGACGCCGGGATATCGCCAGCACACTGCCTGCACGGTTCGCGGCGCGTTGTAGGGCATGTTTGGCGGGCCCTGCAGGAATTCCGTTATGCGATGCGGGCGTAAAACGGCAGTTCCGCGCCCAGTGTTGTGAACTGGCGGCAGTAATCCAGCCGCTGCAGCTCTCCGCTGGGAGATTCTTCGACTCTGGCGTGATCGCAAAACGTGCAAAAAAACATCCGTGTGCCGCTATTGCCGTCCGCTTCATCGACGCTGTAGAGGCTTTTGCAGGTTCTGTGACAGTGGCCTTCTCCGGATGGCCGTATGCGGAGCGGTAAGTAGTATTCCTGGTCAAACATTGTGGCTCTCCTTCTCAAAAATTGAGTCGTGAAAAGTGCACGTTGTATGAACCTGCTCTATGTCACTTCCGCTGCCCGGCGCGGTTTTGGCAGTCTTCTCCGTTTAGTTCTCGCTGTCGTTTTTGTTTAATTAACAGCCGGGACTTGTGCGCGTTGGATATGCCGTGCTTTGTCCGTCGTGTTATTTACACTTATAGGATAAAATTGTTCTGTAAACAAGGGTTTATTTTTAATTCCAGCGGTATAGAGCAAAATATTTTCTCTGCAGATGCTGTTTATGGTTGTAAGAATACCGTGCAAAGGGTATACGATATTTAACACTGTGGCGCAGCTCAACAGTGCATGACCTGTCGGTAAACATGCTATTTGCAAAAATGGTGCAATGTTTCCGGCTTTTTTTTATCTGGTGCAGATGGTTTCGCCATGCCGCATTCACGCACATCGATCGCTATAACCACGCTGGGGTGCAAAGTCAATCAATGTGATTCAGCCGCTATTGCACAGGCATTGCGCGAATACGGCTATGAGCTTGTGCCGTTTTCCCGGGAGGCTGACTGCTATATTATCAACACCTGTGCTGTGACCGCTTCAACCGAGTCGCAATCGCGCCAGCTGATCAGGCGTGCCTTGGGCCGCTCCGATACGGCCCCTGTTATCGTGACCGGCTGCTATGCACAGCAAAACGCTGAGCGGCTGCAGGCGCTTTCCTCCCGCGTTCGGGTTGCAGGCAATCCTGAGAAAGACTTCCTGCCGCACCTGGTCGATGCGGTGCTGCGGGGCTGTCAGCCGGACTTCACGGTGAGCGACATATCCGTTCAATGTCTGTTTACAAGCGCAGGCATTGACACCTTTGAGGGCAGGACCCGGGCGTTTTTAAAAATCCAGGACGGCTGCAACAACCGATGCGCCTATTGCATCGTTCCCTCTGTGCGCGGACCCAGTCGCAGCCTGCCGCCTGTAGAGGTTGCTGGGCGCATGTGCACGCTCGCTGATAACGGCTATCTTGAAATAGTCCTGACCGGTATTCATCTGGGCGCCTGGGGGCTTGATCTTGCTCCCCGGCAGTCGCTGCTTGGGCTGCTTGAATCCTGCGGACAAGACGCAAAACTGCGGCAACTGCGGCTGCGCCTGAGCTCGATTGAACCGAATGAGTTGACCGACGCGATGATTGCAGTGATGGCGCGCTCGCAAAGCATCTGTGCGCATGTGCATATACCCTTGCAAAGCGGCGATGCTGATATATTGCGGGCCATGGGTCGCGGGTATTCACCGGAATTTTTTCATGATCTGGTGTTGCGCCTGGTTCGCGCTGTTCCCGGAATCAATATCGGCATTGATGTTATTGCCGGCCTGCCGGGCGAAACAGATGCGCGCTTCGCCAACACGCTCAGCCTGCTTGAAGCGCTGCCGGCCGGCTACCTGCATGTGTTTTCCTATTCGCGCCGACCGGGGACTCCGGCCGCGCTGATGTCCGGACAGGTTGCGCCTGATGCCATCCGCGAACGCGTGCGCGCCTTGCGGCAACTCTCCGACCGGATGAAACAGGCCTTCTTCGAGCGTTGTACCGGCGCAGAGATGGAAGTTCTGGTAGAGGGCCGCCGCGAGCGCACAACCGGCCTTTTGCGCGGTATTACCCGCAACTATATACCGGTGCTGTTTAGCGGCGGCGACTGCCTGATGGGAACGCTGCAACACGTCAGGATAACGGAGGTTGACGGCGTACGCGCCGGTGGGGTGCTGGTGTAATTGCAATCCGTCAGACCTGTCCGATACGGCCGGTCAGGCGGATGGTGCGAGCCTAATCTTTTCAACGCTTTGATCTGGTGCCCGTTCGGTAGGGGCGCCACTGTATGTTGAGCCTGCGCATTTTCGCGCGCAGTGTACTGGGGTGCACGCCAAGCTGCACGGCAACGCCGTGCGGTCCGTCGATGCGGCCGTGCAGCGCAGCAAGCGCTGCGGTGATGTGTGCGCGCTGTACTTCGTCGAGCGTTTTCAGCTCAGCAGGTGACGCCGCGGTTTTCCGAAGGGCAGGTCGCTCCGGCAGGGCCGGTGCATGGGTGCTGTGGCCTTCCAGTATGCCGAGAGCGGCTGCGATTTCAAGGCGGTCCCCTCCGCCGATAATTGCCGCTCGGTCAATAACCGATGCCAGTTCGCGTACATTGCCGGGCCACTGATAGGCGCACAGAAGGCGGATATCCTCTTCTGTGGGCATGGCCGGCCTGAGTCCGAACTGATGGGCTGCCAGCTGGGCGAAATGGCGCGCAAGCGCTGGAATATCACCGGGCCGCTCACGCAGAGCAGGCAGTCGTATGGGGAATACGGCGAGCCGGTACCAGAGATCCTCCCGGAACGTCCGTTTAGCGACTTCCCCTGCAAGGTCCCGGTGCGTTGCGGCGATAATGCGCACATGTACGTGTATCGGCTTCTGACCCCCGACACGCTCAAGCCAGCCGTCCTGCAGGATACGCAAAAGCCGCACCTGTGCTTCCAGCGGAAGCTCACCGACCTCATCCAGGAAAAGCGTGCCGCCGTCGGCGCGTTCAAACCAGCCCTTGCGTGTTTCCGTTGCCCCCGTGAAGGCGCCTTTTTCATGGCCGAACAATTGAGAATCAATCAGCCCGGCCGGAATTGCGCCGCAGTTGACCCTGATAAAAGCGCCCTGCGCCCGGTTTGAGCGGACGTGGATTGCGCGGGCGATAATCTCCTTGCCTGAGCCGGTATCGCCCAGAATAAGTACGGGCACATCGAGCGGGGCAACCATGCCGATCCGTTCAAATACAAGGCGCAGCCCGGCTTCCGCGCCGACAATGGTTTCGCCCGGCTCGCGCCTGTTGAGCCGTTCCATGAGCGATCGCCTGTCAGCCTCGGCAGCCTCGCGCAGGGCGTCAAGTTCATGCAGGCGTCTGTCGTTTTCAATGGCTACGGTGAACGGCTCGCGCAGCAGTCCGGCCAGGCTGCGGTGGCGCTCATGAAACCGTCGCCGGTGCATGGCAAACAAAATAAGAAATGCCCGCAAGCCGTCTGCACGCCCTACGGGGGCAAGTATACTGTCATGATCAGCATACAGCTCGTTGATTTTGTTCAGTGGGTCGGGCAGAGTGCAGGCGCTGAACAGTTCGGGCGTGCCGGCGTCCCACCGGGCATGCAGATTTTGAAGCTGGACAGCCGAGTAGCTCGCACGTCCGGTCATTGGCCAGGCGGCGTCAGCAAAGCCCTGCGCCATGATCGATACACAGCTGTTTACGCTGTCAATGCGGCAGATAGTGATCTGTTCAACAGGGAAATCGCCCTTCAGCATAGGAAGCAGGGTCGCAAGCATTTCATCCAGCACGATATGCCTGCAGGCTTCCTGCCATATCTTAAGGAGTAACGGTTGAAATTTTTCCAATGGAATCTCCTGTCATATATAGTGGATAAATTATCATATATTACCTAAAATATCAATGCTATTTGATTGATTTTTTTAAGCACAGTTATGCACGGCTCGTTCATATTATAGATTGTATATCTTATAGTCTGAAAATACGTATCATTTAGTCAATCATTTTTTTCAAAGGGCGCTTTTACAGAATGGCATTGTTAGTGCAGAAGAGGGTATGAAGGCGGGCACTATTCGGCTCACTTATCCGATGTTCGCTGGAAGGCACAGGCGTTGTAAGAATAAACAAGACAATCAGAGAGGACCTACCATGCAAAAAAAACTCATCGGGGCAATACTTGCTGTAGTGCTTTTCGGTTTCGGAGGTATGTCGTTTGCCGAAACAATCGAACTGCTTAATGTTTCCTATGACCCGACCAGGGAATTGTACCGCGAATTCAATGACGAATTCGTGAAATACTGGAAAGAAAAAACAGGCCAGGCTGTTATCGTGCGCCAGTCGCACGGCGGATCAGGCAAACAGGCGCGCGCGGTCATCGACGGGCTGGAGGCTGATGTCGTAACACTGGCCCTTGCAGGTGATGTTGATGCCATCTCCGAACGGGGTCTGCTGCCGGCTGACTGGCAGAAGCGGCTGCCGGGCAACAGTTCGCCCTACACCTCAACTTTGGCTTTGCTGGTGCGCAAGGGAAACCCAAAGAACATTAAATCATGGGGGGACCTGACCCGTGTCGGGGTACAGGTCATCACGCCGAATCCCAAAACATCGGGAGTTGCGCGCTGGAATTACCTGGCCATCTGGGGCTATGTGCTGCGCCGCGAGCTAGGCAAGGACTATGTGGCCAGGCTGAAAAACCCGCAGGACCCGGCGGTGATTGCCGCTCAGGACAAGGCGCGCGCGTTCATTACAAAAGTCTTTAAAAACGTGCCGGTGCTTGACAGCGGCGCCCGGGACGCAACCAATACATTTGTGCAGCGTCGTATCGGCGATGTGTTGATCAACTGGGAGAATGAGATCCTGCTGAGCAGCAACGAGCTTGCCAGCGCCGGTGTCGAAATTGTCATTCCTGAAGTCAGTATCTTGGCTGAGCCGACGGTTGCCGTCGTTGACAAAAATGTTGACCGTAAAGGCACGCGCTCAGTTGCGCAGGCCTATCTTGAATATCTGTATTCGCCGGTCGGCCAGGATATCGCCGGCAGGAATTATTACCGCCCGACCTCCAGAGAGGCTGCGGCAAAGTACAGCAAGCAGTTTCCGAAGATTGAGCTTTTTACTATCGATGATGTTTTCGGCGGATGGCCTGAGGCCACGCGGGTGCATTTTGCCGATGGCGGCGAATTCGACCGCATCTACATTCCCTGAATAAGGCGCTGTCAGCATCTCAGTCCGATCATGGGAAGACATGCCTGCTGCCGGTCCCGTTTGGCGCTGAAGCAGGCATGGCCGCTTTTTGGCGGGCATGGGGATTAGACTATCGCTGCTGATGCGGCGGGCGGCATCCGAAACCGGCTTGCTATTCGATGCCACTTGCTTTATTTTGTAGCGTGTCGGCTAAGCAGTGCGGACTGACCCGGCCGCTGTATGCTTCGGGGTCCACTCTCAGATGCAGTGTATGTTCACGGATCAAGGTTCTCTGTATGGATCTGAAAGGCAGGCGAAGAAGAGTGCTGCCGGGTTTCGGCATCACCATGGGTTTTACGCTGACGTATTTGAGCCTGATGGTGCTGATACCGCTCGCCGGGCTTTTTATCATGAGCAGCCGGCTTTCTTGGACTGATTTTTTCAGCAGGGCAGTGCTGGATCCGCGCGTTCTGGCCGCCTACCGCCTGAGCTTCGGCGCGGCTTTTATTGCTGCGACAATCAACGCGCTGTTCGGGTTCGTTGTCGCCTGGGTCCTAGTCCGCTATCGGTTCCGGGGCAAGCGAATTGTTGACGCGCTGGTTGATCTTCCGTTTGCTCTGCCGACCGCGGTTTCGGGCATAACACTTACCACGCTGTACGCGAGCACCGGCTGGGTGGGCGGTTTGCTTGCGCCGCTGGGCATCCCGGTTGCCTATACACCTGCCGGTATTGTGGTTGCCCTGATCCTGATCGGGCTGCCCTTTGCCGTGCGCACGGTTCAGCCGGCCCTTGAAGACATGGACGTGGAGCTGGAAGAGGCCGCTACCAGCCTGGGGGCAGGGCGCCTGCAGGTTCTTTCGCGCGTGATTCTGCCTGCGATACTCCCGTCAATCCTGTCCGGCTTTACGCTGGCATTTGCACGCGGCATAGGAGAATTCGGGTCGGTCTATTTTATCGCCGGCAATATGCCGATGAAAACCGAGATAGCGCCGCTTTTGATCATCATCAAGCTTGAACAATATGATTCTCTCGGAGCCGCTGCTATCGGAGTCGTCATGCTGGTTGTTTCATTTTCCATGATTTTTATTATCAATATGCTCCAGTTCTGGAGCAGGCGCTATCAGTAGGAGGTCCGTTCATGGCAGGCGCCGTTCAATTACGTTTGCACGGCTCACAGCGCGGCGCGTATGCCGCCCGGACCGAGTCGCCCCTGGTCCGCCGTATACTGATCGGAACAGCGCTCATGTTTCTGGTGCTCGTGCTGGTGCTGCCGCTTGTGCTTATATTTTCAACCGCGTTCAGCCGCGGTATCGGCGTGTACCTGAGTTCCTTCACCGACCCGGATGCCCTGAGTGCAATCCGGCTGACCCTGCTGACAGCCGCGGTTGCCGTGCCGCTGAATACCCTGTTCGGCGTATGCGCGGCCTGGGCCATAGCAAAGTTCGAGTTTCGCGGGAAGAATATCCTGATCACCCTGATCGACCTGCCGTTTGCCGTGTCGCCGGTCATCGCCGGCCTGATATTCGTTATCCTGTTCGGCTCCTGGGGATTTTTCGGTGAATGGCTTGCTGCATACAATATTAAAATTATTTTTGCCAAGCCCGGCATCATCATTGCCACGGTATTTATAACGTTCCCTTTCGTCGCGCGCGAGCTGATCCCGCTCATGCAGGCCCAGGGCAGCGAAGAGGAGCAATCCGCCATCGTACTCGGCGCCGGCGCATGGCAGACATTCCGGCGCGTGACGCTGCCCAATATCAAGTGGGGCCTGCTCTACGGCGTCATTCTCTGCAATGCGCGCGCCATGGGTGAGTTCGGCGCGGTGTCGGTCGTATCGGGGCATATACGCGGCCTGACGTGCACCATGCCCCTGCACCTTGAGATTCTCTACAATGAATATAATTTCGCGGCGGCCTTTGCCATTGCCTCTCTGCTTACATTCCTGGCCCTGGTAACGCTGGTGCTGAAAAGCATTATTGAATGGCGCTCAGCCCGGCAGACGGCTTTTGAAAATCCTGAATCTTGAGCATGTAACTGGAGACCACGCGCATGGCGATTGAGGCCCGCAATATAAGTAAAAAGTTCGGCACGTTCCAGGCTTTGAACAATGTCGATGTCGTCGTGCCGACCGGAGAGCTGATCGCCCTTCTGGGACCGTCCGGCTCGGGCAAGACGACGCTGTTGCGCATCATCGCCGGTCTGGAGCAGGCTGACAGCGGTGCTGTGTATTTTGACGGCGAGGACGCAACCGATGCTTCGGTGCGCGAGCGCAGGGTCGGCTTCGTATTTCAACATTACGCGCTGTTCCGGCATATGAGCGTGTTTGAAAACGTTGCCTTCGGCCTGCGCGTGAAAAAAAGAAGCGAGCGGCCTTCGAATTCAGAAATCCGGGACCGGGTCATGGAGCTCCTGAGACTCGTCCAGCTCGATGCATTTTCCGCACGGCTTCCCAACCAGCTCTCGGGCGGGCAGCGACAGCGCGTGGCCCTCGCGCGCGCCCTGGCCGTGCAGCCCAAGGTGCTGCTGCTGGATGAGCCCTTCGGTGCACTCGACGCCAAAGTGCGCAAGGAACTCCGGCGGTGGCTGCGCCGGCTGCACGATGAAATTCATGTTACAAGCGTGTTTGTGACCCACGATGTCGAAGAGGCCCTCGAGGTCGCCAATGAAGTCGTTGTGATGAATGAGGGCAGGGTGGAACAGAGCGGCCCGCCCGATCATGTGTACGAGCATCCGGTGAACTCGTTCGTGTACCAGTTCCTCGGCAACGTCAATTTGTTCCACACCCGCGTGCGTGACGGGCGTGTGCGCCTGGGTGACACGGTGCTTGAGTGCAACGGCAGCCACGGTGAAGCCGTTGTGTATGCCCGGCCGCACGATATCGACATCCTGCGCGAGGCCGACGGCCCCGATCTGATTGCAGCCGGCATTCTGCGTATTCATGCAATCGGCCCCATTGTCAGGGTTGAGCTGCAGCGCGATGGCGACCAGCAGATCGTCGAGGCCGAGCTGACCCGCGAGGCCTACGCGGCCCAGCGCCTGATTGTCGGCGAGAATGTCTACATCCGGCCGCGTCAGGCAAAGGTCTATCCGAAGTAACCGTTCCTCCGCACTGTTGGCGTGTCTGTTGTAAAGAGGAGCCGCACCTCAGGCCTTACTCAACAGCCGGAAGCAGCTGTTTGTTCACCCCGCAGCTGGGGCAGACATCAGGCGCCTCGCCCTGCACCAGGAAGCCGCAGATCGAGCATACGTACAGCTCGCCCCGTCCGCTGCCGGACGGGGCGGCGAGGGCTTCCTCCAGCAGCTCTGCCGTGCTCAGGGCCGCTGCATGCGCATGCTCAAGCGCCACGCTGGCAGGCGTGCTTCCTGAAGCCTTCGCGCGGTTGATTTCCTCGGGCAGCACATCCAGGAGGACGGTCCTGGCTTCGCCGAGCTCTCGGCTCAAATTTTGATCCGTAGTGCCGATTCCGGACGCTGCCGTGAGCAGGTGCGCGCCCTGTATTGTCGCTGAACGGGCGATTGCCCTGAACAGGCGCGCCTCCCGGAGGCGTTTTTCGTCGAGGGCTTTCTGGCCGTAGGCGATGCAGCGGCGGTTCAGGGCCGCGCAGCGGTTGAACTGGGCAATAAGGCCCGCATGCACGTCGTTGTCCATGGCATGATTCTCCGTGATGATACAACAATCGGCCCTGGAGTTCCGGGCATTGCCGAGGCAGCCGTGCCTGTCCCGGGGTGCACTGTTTCTGTATGATAGTGCAGTTGATTGTTTGCAGCCCCGACAGCGATATCGGTTCCGTTGCTGAAAAAGCTCCTAGCCGGTCAGCGCCTGCACATTGACATGCGATGACACAAGGTCGCGCAACAGCTCAATGCGCACCCGGTCCTCAATGGTCAGGAGCGGCTGCAGGCCGGCAATGCGTCGCGCGGCTTCGTTGGTGTCGGTGTTTGCAAGCAGCATCGGTATTCCGCTTTCCTCGACCCGGGCCAGGATGTTGGCCGGCGGCAGGATGTTGTTGGTGAGCAGGATGCCGGCTGAGTTGCTCTCGATCGCTGCCAGTATCATGTCGGTGCGGTCGCCGCCGGTGATGATCAGCTTGTCGCTCTTGCGGAAAAACGGTTTTTGCAGGGCCGTGTCGCCGGCCATGGCGCCGATGAAGATGTGTTTGACGATCCTGCCCAGATTGCGTTCGCAGGTCAGCACCTTTGCGAACAGACGGTCGGCGAGGAATCGCAGGCTGAAGTAGCCAAGCTCCACGCGGTGCGGTATGATGCCAAGGACGCGGCCGCTGTTTTTTTCTATGTCTGGCAGGTACAGCTCGCGGAATGAATCAACAGCATTGACACCGTTGATGATGAAACCGGCAAGGTTGATGCCTGACAGGTCGACCCTGCTGCGCAGGAACATGATGTCGTCGAGAATATCCTCGTCGCCGCCAGAGGCAATGATCACCAGCGGAGCGCCCAGGCTGCGCGCAATGGAAAGCGGATCGAGCCCGACGCTGCTGCCGTAGGAGATGGATCGGCCGCATTCGACCAGCAGCAGGTCGGTGCCGGCGCCCATCACGGCGGCCATCTCGGCAAGCTGCCTGTGCAGCGCGTCTCCCGTGTACATGTAGCGTATCTTGGCATGGTCGAACCCGATGCTCATGTGTTCGGGATTGCGGTCGATCGCGTACATGTTGCTCATCAGCGCCGCGTCGTAGTCCCAGAGCCGTTTTTTGCTGTACAGCAGCCGGTCGCCGAACGGCTTCATGTACCCGACGGGCCGTTTCAGGTATTCAGCAAGGCCGACAATCAAACTGGTCTTGCCGGCATTTGCGCGCAGCGATGCGACGATAAGCGGTTTCATGGCTGTTCCTTTCGTTGGGTTGCAAGCAGGATGCGCACATCAAGGGCGTTCGCCCCGGCGTTTTCTTCAAATACCACAAGAGGGTTGATTTCAATATCGGAAATATAGTCGCAGGCCCGCACGAGTGCCCCAACTTTGATAATGGCCTCAAGCACGCCCTCGATGTCTTTTTTTGCTTCACCGCGCACGCCGAGCAGCAGGGGATAGGTGCGCGTCTGTTTCATCATGGCCAGTATCTCGAGCCGGTTCAGGGGCAGGCTGCGGAATGCCACGTCCTTCATGACCTCAACATAAATGCCGCCCTGGCCAAACATGGCAATCGGGCCGAACACGGGATCGCGACGAGCTCCCACAATGGTTTCAACACCCGGCTCGATCATGGCTGAGAGTTCGATGCCGTCGACGCGCGCTCCGGGCAGGAAGGCAAGGCACCGCTGCATGATCGCCTGCCAGGCATCGATGACTTCGGTGCTGTTGTGCAGGTCGAGCACCACGCCGCCCGCATCGCTTTTGTGGATGATGTCCGGTGAGACGACCTTCATCACCAGCGGAAAGCCTACCTCGCTGCAGCGCGCCAGGGCCTCATCGAGGCTGCGCGCCACGCAGCTGGCGGGCATCTTGAGGCCGATGATGCGCATAATGTCGCGCGACTCGCGCGCCGAGAGAAAGCTCCGCCCGGATGTGCGTGCATCTGCCGTGATCGCGTCTATCGCGGCCGTGTCGATGGCGCAGTCCTCGAACGTGTCGCAGCGGCTGCGCTTCTGGCGGTAATGCTCGAAGAGCTTTCCCATGCAGGCCACGGCCTGGTAGACATCGTTGAAGACCGGCACGTTTTTTTTGCGCAGGCGTACGATGGCGTGCTCGATGTCCTCGCCGCCAACGGCGGCAAACAGCACAGGACGGCCGCGCTCGCTGTAGCGCCGGTGCGTGTCCTCGAGCATGGTTTCAAGGTCGGCTGCCGGGAAGACGGCTGTTTCGCAGTACAAGGCCATGGCAGCGCCGATCCTGTCGTGTGCGAGAGCCGCGTCAAGGGCCTGGCTGTATTCGGGCGCTGCCGCACCTCCGGTTATGTCGATCGGGTTTTTGGTTGAACCGTATGAGGGCGTCACGGGCGCGAAAATGTCGCGCAGGGCCTCGCTGTCATTGTACAGGGGTATCTCGTAGCGCTCGCACGCATCAGTGGCCATTACGCCCACGCCGCCGCCGTTGGTGATGATGACGGTCTGCTCTGCAGCCGGAGCCGGGGCGTGGGCCAGGTAGGCGCACCAGCTGAAGGCCTCGGCGATGCTGTCGGCCCTGAGCGCTCCGCACTGGCGCAGGATGGCATCCACGATTTCATCGGCCCCGGCAAGCGAACCCGTATGCGATGCTGCGGCGGCCGCGCCCCGCGCCGAGCGGCCGGACTTGATGACGACGACCGGCTTGACGCGCGTGGCCTTTTTGAGCGCGCGTATAAAGCGCTCGCCCTGCCTGATGCCTTCGATGTACATCAGGATGACCTTCGTTGCCTGCTGCTGCACCAGATATGCCAGCAGGTCGGATTCATCGATGTCGCACTTGTTGCCGACCGACACGATAGCCGACAGGCCGATGCTTTCCACGCCGGTCTTGCCGATCATGGCAAGGCCCAGCGCCCCGCTCTGGGTGATGATTGCGACCGGGCCCGGCTTTATGTTGCCGGTGCCGAAGGTGGCGTCCATGGACGCCTCCGCCGAATACAACCCGAAGATGTTGGGCCCGACAATGCGCATGCCGTGAGCGCGTGCCGTCTGGACCAGTTTTTTTTCTTCATCGATATTGCCGGTCTCGGAAAAACCGGAGGTGATGATCAGGTTGTACTTGACACCTTTCAGAGCGCTGGCCAGCACCGCATCGTGCACCAGCCGGGCGGGAACGACCGTGCAGGCTACATCGACCGTCTCCTGTATGTCCTCGATGCTTTTGAAGCATTTCAGCCCGCAGACCTCCCCGCCGGCGGGGTTGACCGGAAAGATTGCGCCGCGGTAGCCGCTGGCGATGATGTTTCTGACGATACTGTTTCCGATTTTGCCCGGGGTGTGCGAGGCGCCGATGACCGCGACCGCCGCCGGGTTGAACAGACTGCCGATAGTATCCATTAGTTGCTATCCCTGAATACGAGTTTTAGTTCATAGACCCCTTCGGCACGGTGTTTTTCAATGTCGAAGCCGCCCTGTTCGAACAGGTGCATCATGGGCTTGTTTTCCACCAGCACTTCTGCCGTAAAACCGAGCAGGCCCTGCCGCTTTGCAAGCATGGTAAGGTAGCTCAAAAGCTCGCTGCCGATGCCCAGGCCCTGCATGTCGTCGCGCACCACGACCGCGACCTCCGCCACGTGGGTGGATTCATCAACCCCGTACTGCCCGATCCCGACAATATCCTGATGCTGGTGTTCGTTTTCGACAACCGCGAGGATGACCATTTCCCGCGTGTAATCGATGACCACAAACTGCTGCAGACGCTCGTGAGGCATGTCTGTACGCACGCTCATAAAGCGCCGGTAGAGGCTGCGGTCCGAGAGTGCGTAGAAAAAATTTTTGATCAGGGGCTCGTCGCTGATCCGAACCGGGCGCAGCAGCAGGTGCAGCCCGCCAGAGGTGCGCCTGCGTGTTTCGAGGTATTCGGGGTATTCGCCGCGCTCGCCGGGTATGAACGCCTGGTCCCGGTAGATCAGGCCGTTTTCCTTGGCCTGAAGGATCAGGGCGGGCCTGAACTTCGGGTGCGCGATCGCGATCAGGCTCATGGCGCGCTGCCGGATGTTGCGGCCGTGCAGATAGGCTATTCCGTATTCAGTGACGACATAGTGAATATCGCCGCGCGTGAGCGATACGCCGGCCCCGGCGTCGAGGCGGGCCACAATTCGCGAATGCTCACCGTCATTGGACGTTGAGCGCAGGGCCAGGATCGTTTTGCCTCCCGGGGCCAGCAGCGCACCCCGCATGAAGTCGGCATGCCCGCCGATGCCGCTGTAAAAAATACCGCCGATCGACTCAGAGGTTGACTGCCCGCTCAGGTCGATCTGGAGCGCGGCGTTGATGGCGACCATGTTTTTCTGGCCGGCTATGATCAGCGGGTTGTTGGTATAGTCGATGGTGCGGAATTCTATGGAGGGGTTGTCGTTGATGAATGCATAGGTTGAGTGCTTGCCCATGCAGAATGTGGCCACGGTCTTGCCGCGGTCGATAGACTTGCGGCTATTGTCGATCACGCCGGCTGCCATAAGGTCGATAATTCCGTCGCTGAGAAGCTCGGTATGTACGCCGAGGTGGCGTTTGCCCTTTAAGCTTTCAAGGATGGCGTTGGGCATGCTGCCGTAGCCCACCTGTATTGTGTCGCCGTCCTGCACGATGCGGGCAATGTAGCTGCCGATTCTGGCGGCGATGTCGTCGGGAACGCTCGGGTGGTACTCAAGCAGCGGCTCGTCGTACGGCACGATATAATCGATGTCGCGCATGTGCAGGAAACTGTCGCCATGCACGCGGGGCATGCGGGTGTTGACCTGTGCAATGACCAGGTGGGCCCGCTCGACCGCGGCTTTCACGATATCGACGCTGATGCCGAGGCTCACATACCCTTGCGCGTCGGGAACCGATGTCTGTACCAGGGCCACGTCCATGCGCTCAAGACCGTGGTGGAGCAGGGCGGGTACGTTGGAGAGAAATACCGGCGTGTAGTCGGCAAGACCCTGGTTGACCGCCTCGCGCGTATTGTCGCCGATGAAGAAGGTGTTCAGCCTGAAATTTTTTTTGAATTTTTCCTCGGCATACGGGGCCACGCCCAGTGTCCACAGGTGAAAAATTTCGGTATCGACAAGGGCCTTGGGGTTATCATCTACGTAGCGGGTCAGGGCGCTGACAAGATACTGGGGCTTGCCGCAGGCCGTGCTAATGAATATATGGTTGCCGCGGTGGATTTGCTGGAAAATTTTTTCAATCGAAACGCATTTTTGCGGATAGCGCGAAGAAAGGCTGACCGATGAATCTGCTGCAGTATCCATTGCTGCTCCTTTAGCGCATAACGCCGCTCCGTGTCTATTAACATTGTTTTCAAGAATCGTACCAGTTCCTATGTAGCCAATTATGTATGATTTTTCGAGGTATTTTTTAGTGTGTTGATTTTTTTCGTCGCTTCAAGCCCAATATTGGTTTTAAAAAATCTAATATTGGGCTTGACGCCGTATAAAATGTATTCTAATAACGTAGTATGAGAAAACTGGTCGCATGAGGTCCTATGCATCCCAGTGAGCATGAACAGCTCGCAACCCTGTTGCAAATAAATAATGCCGCCATTACCCAGCCAACCCGCGAGGGGCTGTTTACCGAGATTTCGCGCAGGCTTGATCCGGTGTTCGGCTGCGACCGTTTCAGCATACTGCTTCAGGAAGGCGCTGATGCGCTGTGGCATTATTTTGTGCCCGGCGCCGGCGTTGCCCTGCCGGGGGTGCCGGGCACATCCCTGCCGGCAGTGCCCGGCATGGTGCCGTTCGAAGTGATGCGCACTCGGCGCACCGTTGTCTTTGATGTGCAGGACGACCCCGGGAGGCCGGGCAACGCCTATCTGCTTGATGCCGGGCTGCGCTCGATCGTATGCTCGCCCCTGATTATGCGAGGTCGAGTGCTCGGTACCGTACAGCTTTCCTACGCGCGGCCAATGCCTTTGAGTTCGGAGCAGGTCATTTTTTTTGAAAAGATTGCCCAGCAGCTTGCCCTGTGCGTTGACAACATGCTCACGCGCGAAGCGCTCGAGGCCCGCACCCGCGTACTGGCCGAAGAGAAAAGCTATCTCATGCGCGAAATCGCATCGCATGCCTGCCAGGACGAGGTCGTGTTCGTGAGCTCCGCCATGAAGCATGTCATGGACGACGTGACCGCTGTTGCCGCAACGGACGCCACGGTTCTTCTGACCGGGGAGACCGGCACCGGCAAGGACCTGTTGGCGCGCACCATCCACCGCATGAGCCGGCGCGGCACCCAGCCCATGTATAAGGTCAACTGCGCGGCGCTTGTACCGACCCTGATAGAGAGCGAGCTGTTCGGCCATGAGAAGGGGGCCTTCACGGGAGCTTCAGAGCGCAAGACCGGCCGTTTCGAGCTGGCAGACAAAAGCACGCTGTTCCTTGACGAAATCAGCGAACTGCCCCTGAACACGCAGGCCAAGCTGCTGCAGGTTCTGCAGGACCAGCGTTTTGAGCGCGTGGGCGGAACCCGCACTATCGCAAGCAATGTGCGCATCATCGCAGCCACGAACCAGGACCTGCGCCTGCTTGTGAACGAGCATTCCTTCCGGGCTGATCTGTATTACCGTCTCAATATCTTCCCCCTGCACGTGCCGCCCCTGCGCGATCGGTCGGAAGACCTTGTGCTGCTGCTGGAGACGTTTATCCGCAGGGCCTGCTCACGCCTTCAAAAACAGCCGCCGCGCCTGAGCCGCGCCTTTGTGCACGCGCTGCAGCAGTATGGCTGGCCCGGCAATATCCGTGAGCTTGAAAACCTCGTCGAGCGCATTGTTATTCTTAAGTCCAACCGCGAGGTGGGCCCGGATGATGTGCGCTTCCTGCTCATGCACGCCGAACACACGGATGAGGATTTTCTCGGCATGGACGCGGCCCAGAAACGGCATATAGAACGGGTTCTGCGCATGACGGCAGGTCAGGTGGGCGGAGAGGCAGGTGCTGCCAGGGCCCTGGGACTGAAGAAATCGACGCTGCAGTACCGCATAAAGCGCCTGGGTATTCGGCCCGCTGATTTCAAGTCCTGAAGCGGCGCGCCAGGTCATGCATGCCGGTAACCCGGCACTAAGAATAGCCGCGCAGCATCGGGGCCGATACACATGCAGCCGGACATGTCACACATACCGTGACTTTACCGAACCGCACCAGTGCTGCGGTTGTTTTTGAAGGAATTGAAAAAAAATACGAGGGGCAGAAAGGGTCGATATGCGCAGGGTTGGGGCCCGGCGCATCAGGCCCGAATCGTGTACGTCTCAAGGCGCTTCAGCAGCGCGTTCCTGCTGGTTATCCGCTTGTACGTGCTGTAGACGAATATACCAAGGCCAATAGCGCTGAGCATCAGTAAAAAAGACGTCATATTATGTCTCCCCGTTTGTATTCTCTGCCGCGGTGTATCTTGAAATGTTTTTAATATCGGACAAAACAACGGGCTGCCCAAGCATTTTTTTGCCGGGCCCCGAGCGCTATTTTGGGATAACCTTCCGGCATTCCGGAATACAATTCACAAACTGTTTTTTTAAGCTGAAAAGCGGGGTTTAAATACCGCGGGATTGAGGCTTTTGGACGCATTAATCAGCAGGAGCATTAAAACCTGCCTTTGTAAGGGCTGGGCTCGCGTGCTTTAGCACGCGTGTCGACGTTGCTTATTGTTGCCGATAACGCTGCGTGCTCCAAGCTATGACGCTGTTGCGGACGTTGACATTGATGTGCGGTTTCGATTAGTATTTCTGCACACGCGGCCTGCGCGGTGCTGTTACACACGGAAAGCCCTGTATGAAACTGTCAAACAGCCGTATGCTTGATCGGTTTTACCAGTACATGGTGGTTGAGCGGCGGCTGGCGGACAATACGGTTGAGGCGTACAGCCGCGACCTGGCGCGTTTCCTTGATTTCTATGTGAAGCGCGGCGCCAGCTTCGCTGAAGCGACCCGGCTTGAGCTGCTTGAATTTCTGAATCAGCAGCGCGAAGGCCTCTCATCGCGCTCACTTGCGCGGATGCTCTCAAGCATCAGGACGCTGTTTTTTTTTCTGGCTTCCGAGCGCCTGATTGAGAAAAACCCTTTTTCCGACATGCACAGCCCGCGCATCGGGCAGAAACTGCCCTCGGTGCTGGGTCGCTCAGAGGTAGCCGCGCTGCTGAATGCGCCTGACACGGAAACGCCGCTCGGACTGCGCGACAAGGCCATGCTCGAGCTTTTGTACGCGACCGGCGTGCGCGTCAGCGAACTGCTGTCACTGAGATTTAACAATGTGAATCTTGACGCCGGGTTCGTAATCGTGGTCGGCAAGGGGTCAAAAGAGCGCATCGTGCCTCTGGGCATGGAGGCTGTCGAGCGTGTACGCCGCTATATCGAGGAAGGCCGCAGGCTCCTGCCTGGTTCGCAAAAAACCACGCTGCTTTTTTTAAACCGCAGCGGAGGCAGCCTGAGCCGCCAGGGTTTCTGGAAACTGATCAAGCGCTACTGCCTTGCCGCCGGTATCGTCAAGGACGTGAGCCCGCATACGCTTCGGCATTCATTTGCCACGCATCTCCTGGAGGGCGGCGCTGACCTGCGCTCAGTGCAGATGATGCTGGGGCATGCCGACATTGTGACGACTCAGATTTACACGCACCTGGCGCAGGATTCGCTCAGGAAAATGCATGAAAAATACCATCCGCGCGGGTGAGGGTCGTCTCGATAATTGAAAGTGCCGATACAAATAACAACAACAAAAGCCGTTTTGAGCCGACATCATCGCTACCGGGATCGCAATCGAGGATTGTAACTAAGCCGATACCGCTTGCGATACCGAAAGCGACAGCGAAGGCAATGATCGCCGGCCGATACGCACAGCATACACCATGGACCTGATAACGACCCACATCAATGCCGACTTTGACGCGCTGGCCTCCATGATTGCGGCGTCAAAGCTCTATCCCGGCGCCATTATGGCTTTTTCGGGCGCTCAGGAGAAAAGCATCCGCGATTTTCTCCTGCATTCGGCGGCCTACGCCCTTGACATCCGCAGGCTGAGTAAAATCAACCTCGATGACGTCACGCGGCTGGTCCTGGTGGACATCCGCCAGGCCGGCCGTATCGGCAAAATTTCGCAGCTCTGCGCGCGGCCCGGCGTTGAGATCCATGTCTATGACCACCATCCGCCCTCGGCCGACGACGTGCACGGCGCGCTCGAGGTCATCGAGCCCTGCGGTTCCACCACCGCGATCATGTGCCGCCTTCTGCAGGAACGGGGCCTGGGTGTTTCGCCCGAAGAGGCGACCATCATGATGCTCGGCATTTACGAGGATACCGGCAACCTGACGTTTTCCTCGACGACCGGCGCCGATTTCCGCGCGGCCGCCTTCCTGCTCGGGCAGGGCGCCAATCTGAACGTCGTCGCCGACATGGTCATCAAGGAATTGAACGCCCAGCAGGTGTCGCTGCTGAACCAGCTGATCGAGAACACCTACACGAAGCGCTTTCACGGCATCGATGTCATGTTCGCGACGGCGGCCTCGGCCGCCTATGTAGACGATTTCGCCGTGCTCGTGCACAAGCTCAAGAACATGAGCAGTGTGAACGCCCTTTTTGCCATGGCCAACATGGACGACCGCATCTATATTGTCGGCCGCAGCCGCGTGAAGGAGGTGAACGTCGGCGAGGTGCTCGCGGCCTTCGGCGGCGGCGGCCATGCCACGGCCGCATCCGCCACGGTGCACGGCATGACGCTGGTCCAGATAGAACAGGAGCTGCACCGCATGCTCGATACCAGCATCGCGCCCGCGGCGCTCGCCCGCGATGTCATGGCCAGCCCGGTGAAGACCATTGCGCCCTGCAGCTCCCTGCAGGAGGCAAGTTCCCTGCTGACCCGCTACAACATCAACGTGCTTCCGGTCGTCGACGAGCGGGGCGGCCTGCTGGGACTCATTTCGCGCCAGATCATTGAAAAGGCCAAGCACCACGGGCTCAGGCACCAGCCGGTGTCGGCCTACATGACGATCGACCCGGCCGTGGTGCGGCCCACAACGCCGCTTGCACGCGTGCAGCGCCATATCATTGCCGAAAACCAGCGTTTCCTGCCGGTCATCGGCCCGCAACGGCGCGTTCTCGGCGCCATCACCCGCACCGATCTCATGCGCGCCCTGCATCTGGATGACAGCGCATCGGCCGATACGAGCGAGCCCGATCCCCGATACGCGCGCACCCGCGTCATGGCGGGCATGCTGGGCGAGCTGCTTCCCGCCGGCGTGCTTGCGCTTCTGAAAAAAATCGGCAGCACGGCCGATGCCATGTCCTGCAACGCCTACGCGGTCGGCGGGTTCGTGCGCGACATGTACCTGCGGGTCGTGAACCTCGATATCGATATCGTCGTCGAGGGAGACGGCGTCGCGTTTGCCCGCGAGTTCGCCGGCCAATACGGATACGGCGTGAAAGTGTATAAAAAGTTCGGCACCGCCGTCATCACTGTCGACGAAAACCTGAAGATCGACATTGCCTCGGCGCGGCTCGAATATTATGAAAAACCCGCGGCCCTGCCCACGGTCGAGTGGAGCTCCATCAAGCTTGATCTGTACCGGCGCGATTTTACGATAAACACGCTTGCCGTGCGCCTCAATCGCCAGCATTTCGGCCAGCTGATCGATTTTTTCAGCGCCCGGCGAGACATCAAGGAAAAGCAGATCCGCGTGCTGCACAACCTGAGTTTCGTCGAGGACCCCTCGCGCATTTTCCGGGCAATCCGCTTCGAGAAACGTTTCAATTTCCAGCTCAGCAAGCTCACGCGCAGCCTGATCGAGAATGCGGTGAAATCGGACTTCCTGCACAGCCTGAGCGGCAAGCGCATATTTTCGGAACTGCAGCTGCTGCTGAAGGAGGAGCGCGTGCGCACCCTGATGAAACGGCTCAATGATTTCGACCTGCTCAGGTTTATTCATCCCGCCCTGTGCTACAACCAGTCCGTGAACCGCCTGATGAAGAACATCGAGGGCGTCCTGTCCTGGTATGACCTTCTTTATCTTGACAATCGCTGTGAAAAATGGTTTGTTTACTTCCTTGGTTTGATAGACCGGCTGAGTGCTGAAGAGGCGGAGCAGCTGGTGCGCAGGTGTGACGTCAAGCGCGCCTATGCCGCATCGATCACGACCGCCAAGAGCAGCGGCATGCAGGTGCTGCTTGATCTGGCAGGCAAAAAAAATCAAAGCAATGCTGATATTTACAGGATATTATATCAGATACCGCTTGATGTAAGCCTGTATCTCATGGCCAAGTCCGGCCGGCTTCCGACCAAGAAGGCTTTCTCGGTCTACTTTACCCAGCTGCAGCATGCCCGGGTGCATCTCACCGGCAAAGACCTCAAGCAGCTCGGCATTGAGCCGGGCAGAAGGTACCGCCACATACTGGACCGGCTGCAGGACGCGGTTTTAAACGGGCAGGTTTCGGGCCGCACCGAGGAGCTCCGGTTTGTACGGCGGGAATTTTTAAAGGACCGTGAGCGCTGATGGAAATCCTGCTGATGATACCCATGCTGCTGTTCGCCGTTATCGCTCATGAAGTCGCGCACGGCTGGGTAGCCTACCGCTGCGGAGACCCGACCGCGCAACAGGCCGGCCGCCTGACGCTGAACCCCCTGCCGCATATTGACCTGTTCGGCACGATTATCTTTCCCTTGATCCTGCTGCTGACCAAATCGCCGTTTCTGATCGGATGGGCCAAGCCGGTGCCGGTCAACCCGTACTGTTTTCGCAACCCGCCGCGCGATCATCTCTATGTTTCGCTTGCTGGCGTCTGCACAAACCTTGCGCTGGCCGTTGCCTGTACTGTACTGCTGGGCATTACGGTACGTGTGACCGGTTCTACCGGGGGGGCGATCGCCCTGATGCTGCAGTACGGCATCCTTATTAACATTATCCTTGCTGTTTTCAACCTGCTGCCCATACCGCCGCTTGACGGCTCCTGGGTCATGTACCATTTACTGCCGCGCGGAATGGCCGAGGCCTACCGGCGCATATTCCCGTACGGTTTCATCATCCTGATAGCACTGCTCGCTACCGGCGCGCTCGGTGAAATCATCGATCCGCTGTACCGGCTTGTGCTGCAGCTGATGAACCGTATCTTGGTCTTTATACTCTAATGCACGGCGCTTCAGGGCCGCGGTGTATGAACTGATACGGGCAATCGAATTCTTATGACCTACCACGTAACACTCGATAATTTCGAAGGTCCGCTCGATCTGCTGCTTTTTCTTGTGCGCAAGGACGAGCTCGACATCCAGAACATACCCATTGTGTCCATAACCAGCCAGTACATGGAATACATCGATCTCATGCAGGCGCTCAATCTTGACGTCGCAGGAGAATTCCTGGTGATGGCTTCGACGCTTATGTACCTTAAGTCCCGCGCGCTGCTGCCCAAGACCGATGATGATGAAGAACAGCAGGAGGAAGAAGCGGCGCTGGAGGCGCTCAAGCAGCAGCTGCTCGAATACCAGCAGTACAAGGATGCGGCCGAGCGTCTGAAGGAGCAGAACATTCTTGAAAAAGACGTATTCGCGCGCGCTCTCTTCACCGAACCTGCCGCGGTCGATGACGAGGCCGCCCTGAGCGAGGTCAGCATGTTCGACCTGATCAAGGCATTCAAGGCGATGCTGGAGCGCACCGACGGCGACAAAAGCGAGTACGATGTCTCGCGTGAGGAGATATCGGTCAAGGACAAAATCGTCGAACTCCTGCAGCGGCTCGAAGGCTGCGGCGGAGGCCTTGACTTCATGAGCCTGTTTTCCGAAAAACCGACGCGCATGCAGGTCATTACGACATTTCTGGCAATGCTTGAGCTGATTAAAATGCAGGCCGTTAAAATTTATCAGAACAATAATTTCAGCTCCATTTATCTTTATCCGGTAACCGATGACGCCCCTGAGGACGTGCAGGCGCACGGAGGGGCGCAGACTGGAGACGCATGAAGACCGACAGTTTGAAACCGATTGTAGACGCGCTTATTTTCGCTTCCGACATGCCGCTCAGCGTGGCCCGCATCCGTGAGATACTCAAAGAGGCCGGAGAGGAAGACATTTCCTCTTCAGCGGTCAACATGGCGATCGAGCAGCTCAATGCCGACAACCGCGACAGCCAGCGGGGCTTTTATCTGCAGGAAGTCGCCGGTGGGTATCAGTACCGTACCCGGCCTAATTATGCCCAGTGGGTCAAAAGGCTCAAAAAAGCGAAGTCCTTCAGGTTGACGCAGTCGACGCTTGAAACGCTGGCCATTATCGCCTACAAACAGCCCATCATCAGGGCCGATATTGAAAAACTGCGCGGAGTCGACAGCGGCGGTGTGATAAAGAATCTGATCGAACGCAGCCTGATTAAAATAGTCGGCCGTAAAAACATTCCGGGAAGGCCCTTCATGTTCGGCACCACACGGCGCTTTCTGGAGGTGTTCGGGCTTGACCGGCTCGAGGACCTGCCGTCGCTGAAAGAGTTTGACGGGCTTGATGAAAGCAGGCTGCCGACGATTCTGCGGCAGAAAATTCCGCCGGAGCTCTTCGATATGGACGCATCTGCAGCCACGGGGCCCGACGGGGAGACGGTGACCGACGAGCAGCTCTCTGAGGCTGACAGCGCCGCCGAGCGCGGCTGCGAGGATGGGTGCGCCGGACAGGTCGCAGACGGCGATGCGGATTACGATGACGGGCAGGAACCGGCGCCGGACATCACGGATGCGCAATGAAAGAGCGCCTGCAGAAAATAATCGCCCGCAGCGGCATGGGGTCGCGCCGCACGGCCGAGCAGTTCATCCGCCAGGGCCGCGTTATGGTGAACGGCAGCGTGGTCACGCAGCTTGGCAGTCTCGCCGACCCGGCGCTCGATGCGATCAGTGTTGACGATGTCGAGCTTGCAGCGCCGGAAAACAAAATATATCTAGTATTGCACAAGCCCCCGGGATGCGTGACCAGCCTGCATGATCCGGAAGGACGCGCAACCGTCAGCCGTTTCTACGACAGCATACCCGAGCGCCTGTATCCGGTCGGCCGGCTTGATTATGATACCGAAGGCCTGCTGGTGATAACCAATGACGGCGAGTTTTCTCAGCTTTTGCAGCATCCGCGCCATGGCGTCGAAAAAAAATATCTGGTCAAGGTAAAGGGCGTTCCGCTGGAGGCCGCGCTTAAGCGCCTGCGCGAGGGCGTTGAGATCGACGGTCGCATCACCAGCCGTGCCGGTGTGCGCCTTGTCAAGAAAGGCGTTAGAAATTCATGGTGCGAAGTGGTGCTGCATGAGGGTCTCAACAGGCAGCTTAAAAAGATGTTCGAGCTGATAGGCCACCCCAGCGTGCGCATCATCAGGATCGCCATCGGCCCCCTGCAGCTGGGCCGGCTGCCCTCCGGCACCTACCGTTTTCTCACAAAAGCTGAAATCGAGGCCGTGCGCCAGTGCGCTGCCGGGGCTGCGCAGAAAACCCCGCCAAGACGCTCCCCGCGAAGCCGCCAGCCATCGCGTCCCGCATCCGGCCGCAAGGCCGCATCAACACAGCGGCCGAAAGGGCTCTCCTCCCGGAGGCCTAAAAATTACAGGTAACGTAGTAGCCGTAGCGGCCCCGCTGCACCAGCAGGATAATCGAATCGCGGTAGACATGCTGCAGCATCTTCTGCCGCAGGTCATCGAGTGTTGCTATGTCGCTGTCATGAACGCGCAGGATGACGTCCCCGGAACGCAAACCGCGGGCGTAGGCAGTGCCTGCGCGTGCGACCTCGGTGATCAGGATGCCCGATGACGTCTGCAACCCGTGGCGCTGCGCAAGAACGGGCGTGTTCTGCACAAGCGTAATCCCGAGCACGGATGAGATCAGGCGGTCGATATGTTCCGGCGGAAATTCAGCCGCCTGAACGCTGATCTGCAGGGGCTGTTTGTTCCTGACGATGGAGAACCGGAGGGTGTCACGGGGAGTATATCCGCTGATGGTGCGGCGGAACCCGTCCGGTGATTTGATCGTGTGATTGTCGATATGGGTTATGATATCGGCGTTTTGGACGCCTGCACGCGCGGCCGGACCGCCGGCGGACACCTCCGAGACGATAACCCCTGCGCCGCCGTGCCCGAGATAGTCGGCCAGATCAGGAGTCATATCCTGCACGCTCACGCCGAGAAATGCCGGCCGGACCCTTCCGTGCAGCAGCAGCTCGTCAACGATGCGGCGGGCCGTGTTGACCGGAATGGCGAACCCGATGCCCTCGGCGCGGCCGTAAATGGCCGTGTTGATGCCGATGAGCCGGCCGTGGATGTCGAGCAGGGGGCCGCCGCTGTTGCCCGGATTGATCGAAGCATCGGTCTGGATAAAATTTTCATACACGGCTTCGCCGGTGCGGATGGAGCGGTTCAGGGCGCTGATCACGCCGGTTGTGACCGTATGGGAAAGCCCGAACGGGTTGCCGATAGCGATAACCGTCTCGCCGATCAGCAACTGGTCTGAATCCCCCAGCGGTATGGGGCTGAACGGCACGGCGGCATCGATTTTCAGGACGGCAAGATCGGACTGGGGGTCGGCGCCGACCAGGCCAGCCTCAAAGGTTTTTTCATCGCCGGTCGTCACCGTCATGGATGATGCTTTTTCGACAACATGCCAGTTGGTGACGACGTAGCCCTGGGCGTTAATGATGACGCCCGATCCAAGGCTGGTGGTGACATTCTGACGGCGCGGGCTTTGTTCATAAAAATCACGGAAAAAACTGTCAAAGAAGGGATCGCCCTCGAACATGCTGAAGGGATTGTTGCGCTCCGGAACGCCGGCCTGCGTGCTGATATTGACAACCGACGGCGAGACCTTTTCAACCGCCTGCACGACCGGGGTGCGGCGAACGTCATCGACAAATGCTCCTGCCGGTTCAGGACTGCACGTCACAACGACGAGAGCAGCCAGTATGCAGCGGGCTGTAGGGAATGTACGGAGCATGGCGGGTGTATCAGGCGGTTGCAGATTGTCCGATTTTTTGGCGAATTTTATCAAGCAGCGTCTCGGGCTGCACGGGCTTGATTACATAGTCGTCGCATCCGAGATTGAACGACTTCATGCAGGTTGATTTATAGGCGGTCAAAACGATAATCGGCAGGCCGTTGCCGAAGGTTATGCCGCGTTCGGCTTCGTCCTTGCGCACGGTCTCCAGCACCTGCAGTCCGTCGATGCGGGGCATGGATACATCGAGCACCATCAGGTCAAACGGTTCATGCAGGCGGGCATACAGGTAGAGTCCGAGCGCCTCGGCGCCGTTGCCGGCCGTGACTGCCCGGTATCCGGCGTCGCGCAGCAGGGTGGAAAACAATTCGATGATCTGGGGTTCATCATCGACCAGCAGGATTTTTTTTACGGGTTTCTCGGCATCATTCATACGGAAAACGGTTCTTCAATGATGGCTTCGGCTGCCTCGTGCACAGTCGTACTCATAATATGCGCGCAGGCAAAAGTCAAGGCATCGCTTCAGCATGGTTGAATATTCCCGCGCAGTACGCTCCGCAGTCAGGGCAGACGCCGCCGCGTGCTGCGCGGGACGCAACCGCATAGCCCCTGCGCCTGATAAGCAGGGCGCCGCATGCATGGCACAGCGTGTCTTCGCCGCCCTGGCCCGGGATATTGCCGGTATAGACGTAGCGCAGCCCGGCGGCAAGGCCGATCGCGCGCGCGGCATGCAGCGCGGCCGGGGCTGTGGGGGGGCGGTCGGCCATGCGGTGGGCCGGATAAAACGCGCTGACATGCCAGGGGACATCTTCGCCGAGAGCCGCGATGAAATCCGCTGCCTGTTGTAATTCATCCGGGCTGTCATTCAGGCCGGAAATGATGAGCGTGGTTATCTCGATCCATATGCCGCATCGCCGGTAGCAGCGGATCGCATCGAGTACCGGCTGCAGGCGCGCACCGCAGATATCGCGATAGAAGCCATCGGAAAACGCCTTCAGGTCGATATTGGCAGCATCAAGAAACGGCGCGATCATTTCAACGGCAGCCGGGGTGATAAAGCCGTTGGTCACGAACACCGTTTTCAGGCCCGCCTCGCGAGCGCACGCGGCGATATCGCGGGCGTATTCAAAATAGACGGTCGGCTCAGTATAGGTGCAGGAAATGCTGCGGCTCCCCGTGGCGAGGGCTGCCGCGACAATGGCCTCGGGCGGCCGCTGGTCAGCGTCCGGCACGCCGCGCAGGCGCGGCAGGTGCGCGATGTCGGCATTCTGGCAGTGGCGGCAGTTCAGGTTGCAGCCGGCCGTTGCGATCGAGTAGCTGCGCGATCCGGGCAAAACGTGAAACAGTGGTTTTTTTTCGATCGGGTCGACGTGTTCGGCGATAGAGCGTCCGTAGACGAGGCTGTACAGGGTGCCGCCCCTGTTTGCGCGCACGCCGCACCGGCCCGTGCCGCCGTCGGGTATCAGGCATGCATGCGGGCACAGCCCGCAGCGTACGGCGGCCTCAGACTTGTGTTCATACAAAAGCGCTTCATGCATGCCGTCACCTGTCCCGGAAAGCTGTGGGGTTCAGGGGTTTCTGACAAGCTTCATCACGGTTTCACTATGGCAGGTTTGCGGAAACATATCAAGGGGCTGGACGAGTCCGGGCCGGTAGCCGCCGTCGCACAGAAGGCGGGCATCGCGTGCCAGCGTGGCAGGGTTACAGGAGACATACACGATACTGCGCGGCCTGAGCGCGAGAACCTGGCGGATGGCGGCCGGTGCGCAGCCGCTGCGCGGGGGATTCAGCAGCACGTCGGTGCATTTGAACGGCAGCTTTGCAAGCCGCAGGGCAGCGACGTCGGCGGCTTCGAAGCGGCAGCCCTCGATTGCGTTGACGCGGGCGTTCGCCCGGGCCTGTTCGACCGCCGCAGGGTTCATCTCGATGCCGAATACGGAAGCGCCCTGCCGGGCCAGAAACAGGCTGAAGTTGCCGGACCCGCAGTAGAGTTCAAGAATGCGGCTGGAGGAATCGGGCGCGAGCGCATCAAGCATCACGTCTATCATGGTTTCATTCAGGGCGGCGTTGACCTGGCAGAAGGCGTCCGGCGTACGCATGAAGCGCAGGCCTCGCACGCTGTCGCTTGCATCCCCGGCGAATGGCAGCAGGCGCCCGCTGCGCAGGGAAAGGGTAAACAGGCGCGTCTTGCGCGGGCTCGACCATGCGCGCAGCAGGATGGTGCCGCTTTCGCGGCACAGCAGCATGTCGATGAACTGCACCTGCGCTTTGACCAGCGGTTTTTCGCGGTACAGTCCGCGCAGCAGCGCAAGGGCGGCGTTGAGGCGCTCATCCAGCAGCAGACAGCGCCCGATATCGATCAGCTCATGGGTTTTTTCTTCATACAGGCCGATACACGGCTCAGGCTGCAGGCGGACTTTCAGGCCTGCTTTGATCCGGTAGTGCAGCTGCTGCGGCGAGGCGATCGGCGCCGCAGTGACGGGCGGGCTGAATTTGCCGATACGCTGAAGGCAGTCTTCAAGCGCCTGGGCCTTGGATGCAAGCTGGCAGGCATAGCTCATATGCTGCAGGTGGCAGCCGCCGCAGGTGTAAAAAAGCGGGCAGGGCGGCTGCACGCGCTCCGGGGACGGCTCCAGTATATCAAGCGCGGTTGCCTCGATAAACTGTTTGTGGCGGCAGTCTACACGGGCCCGCACCAGCTCGCCGGCAATGGCGTATCGGACAAGACATGCCTGTCCGCCATGGCGCGCAAACCCGAATCCGCCCTGGACCATTTTTTCAATGCGCAGATCGATGTTATCAGGACAGGACATATGCGGACCGGTGGTGGTGCGCGGGCGGCTGCCCGGAGCTGAGGCGATGTATTCCATGTTTATAACGGCAGCAGAGTGCGGCACTGTGATACGCTCATGCACCCGGCCGGGCAGAGCGCCCATTATAGCCCGGCCGCGCCTGAATAACAAGGGGCTTCCTGTGCGTGGCCTGCAGGCGTTCCACATGCTTTCAACACTAACCTTTTGCGCCAGAAGCCACTAAATACAGTATGTTGACGGAAAGAACCCACAACATATCAACAGTCGCAGAATAATAATTGCAATATATAGTACGCATGTTATATATTAATTTCAGGCGGTTTAATGGAGACCCCTGGAACATATAGCAAGTATGCTCGGTATATGCATCAGGAAAGTGCCTATGGGAAGGCTTGAGAGACTGTATCTCGGGCGCTCTTCGCACTCAGGACATGACGCGCCGCTGGTCCTGGAGCAGGTTGCGGCCGGGTTTCCTTCCCCGGCAGGCGACTATATTGAGCGCCGGCTTGATTTGAACGAGTATCTGGTGCAGCATCCGCACGCGACGTTTTTCGTTCGTGTTGCGGGTGATTCCATGACCGGGGCGGGTATCCATGACGGTGATATTCTGATTGTCGACCGTTGCCTTGAGGCATGCAGCGGCAGCGTCGTGATCGCGGCGGTCAACGGAGAGCTGGCGGTCAAGCGTCTGCTGAAGCGGAACGGGCGCTGCATATTGAAGCCCGAAAACGATGCATTCAGCTGCATCGAGGCGGCCGAACAGAACGAGGTGCACATTTGGGGGGTGGCCATCTATGTTATTCACCGGCTCTGAAGAAAGCGCTGCCGTTGCCCTGGTTGACTGTAATAATTTTTATGTTTCCTGCGAGCGCGCGTTCGATCCGTCGCTGGCGCACCGGCCGGTCGTGGTGCTTTCCAACAATGACGGCTGCGTGATCGCCCGCTCGGAAGAGGCCAAGCAGCTCGGCATCGGCATGGGGACTCCTTTTTTTAAATGCCGACAACAGATCATTCGCTATAACATTAGGGTGTTCTCTTCAAATTACGCCCTGTACGGCGACATGTCCGCGCGGGTGATGGAAATACTGCGGCGATTCAGCCCGCACATGGAAGAATATTCGATCGACGAGGCGTTTCTCGAGTGCCCTCGCACGCCCGGTTCATGTTCGGCGGAGTGGGCGCTCCGGCTTCGCGGGCAGGTTGCCCTCTGCACCGGTATACCGGTAGCGGTCGGCATCGCTTCGACGAAGACTCTGGCAAAAGTGGCCGCGCGCGCCGCTAAAAAGAATCCGGGCTTTGCAGGGGTGTGTGAACTGGCCGCGCAGGGCGATATTGACAGTGCGCTCGCCGGTGTCGCGGTTGAAGATGTATGGGGAATCGGGCGCCGGTACGCCGGGATGCTCAGGCGCAACGGCATCATCACCGCCCGTGATCTCACGCGTGCCGATGACGGCTGGGTGCGGCGTTCCATGACCGTCCGGGGGCTGCGCACAGTCATGGAATTGCGCGGCACCAGCTGCTTCGGCATTGAGGACGCACCGCCCGCCCCGCGCTCTATTCTCAGCTCGCGCTCCTTCGGCAGTCCGGTCGGCGATCCGGCCGCGCTGCGTGAGGCGCTGGCGGATTATATCAGCACTGCTGCGGAGAAGCTGCGCAGGCGCGGCATGCTGGCCTCGGCCATGCAGGTGTTCATCACCACCGGAGCCCACGGGGCGGAGCCGTCTCACAGTGCGGCGCTCACGCTGGCCCTGCCGCAGCCGCTCAGTGCCACGCCGGAGCTCATCCGTCACGGTCTGACCGGCTTTGAGCGACTGTACCGGACAGGGGTGTGCTACCGCAAGGCCGGCGTTGTCCTGACCGCACTTCAGGAGGCCCGCGCCCGCCAGCCTGTCCTGTTCGGCTCCAGCGCGGCTGATGAGCGCGGGGTGCGTTTCATGAAGGCTGTCGACGTGATTAACGCGCGCTGGGGCTGCGGTGCGGTCAGCTTTGCGGCTCCGTCAAAAGCCGCGCGCGCGTGGCGAATGCACCGGCGTTTTATGTCCGGCCGTTACACGACCTGCTGGAGCGAGCTGCCGCTGGTTCGGGCCTGAGGCCCGCTGCGGATGTGCCCGGAGTCGTTATCTGACGTACGGCTCTTGCAAATCAGGACATCCCGGTGATCATCGAGCCGACCGGCTTTCGCCATACAGTCATGGCTTACGGACAGGGCCGGACCTTTCTGGCGATCATGCTTGCCACGGCTTTTTCCCTTTTGACGCGTTCAAAGTAAAAAAAAATGAAAAAGTCGCTGAACATGGTCAGCAGCTCGTTGGGGTCGATTAGGAACTTGCGGTAGCGGGGATCGTCGCGCGGTATGCCGTGGCTGGTGAATGTTTCAAAAAAAACAAGGCCGCCGGTTTTGAGGCCCTGTTTTATCCGGGGTATGAGGTCGCGTTCGAGAAAATAGAAGTTTGCAATCAGGTCAAAGCGTTCGTCGCCGAACCTGACATCGAGCATGTCGGCGGCTGCGGCTTCAAGCTGCAGGCCTTTGCTGCGGGCACGGCCACGGGCGAGGCGCACTGCCGCGGGCGAGCGGTCAACGGCGATCACGCGGTAGCCGCATTCAGCAAGGTACAGGGCGTTGCGTCCGCTGCCGCAGGCAACGTCAAGGGCCAGCCCTCCCGTCAGCAGCGCCGGATTGCCGGCCAGCAGTTCATCGGGCCCCTGCGGGCTGCCGGAATCGGCGCCGCGGTAGTGGTCTTCCCATTGCTGTTTATTCATGGCTTTTGTGCGGTTGAGCGCGTGCGCGTCAGGAAGCGTCTCAGGTCGTATAGTCGGCGTTGATTTTTACATACTCGCAGCTGAGGTCGCAGGTCAGTACTTCGCAGGTGCTGCTGCCGCTGTGCAGGGTGATGTCAAGCGTAATGTCCTTTTTTTTCATGACCCTGACGAGCCGTGTGCGGTTTTCAGGCACGGCCTGACCGTTGCGCACCGCATCAATACCGTTGAACTGCATGCAAATGCGTTCCGGCCGGCAGGCGGCACCTGACTGGCCGACGGCCGCGATAATGCGGCCCCAGTTGAAATCCTCTCCGAAAAATGCGGTTTTCACCAGGCATGAGCGCGCGACCTGCATGGCGGCTTTTTTAGCGTCGGCTGCGCTGCGCGCACCGAGGACATTGACGCGCAGCAGCTTGGTGGCCCCTTCGCCGTCACGGACGATCATGAGGGCCAGATCCTGCATGACACGCCGGAGCATTGCGCGAAACGGGGCCAGCGAACGTGATGTTCGGGTAACGGCGAGACCGGAGGCCCCGCCGGCCATGATAAGTACCGTGTCATTGGTGCTCATGTCGCCGTCGACGCAGATGCGGTTGAAAGACAGCTCGGTCTCCTCGCGCACCAGTACCGCGAGGAGTTTTTTGTCGACTGCGGCATCAGTTACGATGAAGGCAAGCATGGTCGCCATATCGGGCATGATCATGCCCGAGCCCTTGGCCATGCCGAGCATATGTACCGTGCGGCCGTTGATGGTTGCCTGAAGGGCGATTGTCTTCGGCCTCGTGTCAGTGGTGAGGATGCTGCGCGCGAACTCGGGAGCCCTGGATGCTGCAGCGCCGGATGCAAGCGCGGGAAGGGCAGCGATAATCGTCTCATGCGGCAGGGGCACGCCGATCACGCCGGTTGAACAGGGCAGTACATGCCTGCTTTCGATGCCCAGCAGCGGCGCAAGTGCGTTGCAGGTGAGAGCGGCAGAGCGCAGGCCCTGCGCGCCGGTGCAGGCATTGGCATTGCCGCTGTTGACCAGCACTGCCCGGGCCGTTCCTTTTTTGAGTTTATCCGCACACGTGAGCACCGGCGCGGCCTTGACCGTGTTGCGCGTAAAAACACCGGCGGCAGGGCAGGGCGCGTCGCTGATGATAAGCCCCAGGTCAAGTCCGGTTTTTTTCTTGATGCCTGCCAGTACGGCAGAGAATTTGAATCCGGGAACGCCCCGGCGCAGGGGATAGGTCTGCATGGCGTGTGCGCATGTCCTGTATGTCTGTTATATTTCGCATCGGCGTGCGGCTTACAAAACACCGGCGCCCGGGGTTACTGGCCGCAGCATTTTTTATATTTTTTACCGCTGCCGCAGGGGCAGGGATCGTTACGGCCGACTTTGGGCATCTGCCGCTTGACGGGTTTTTTTTCGACCTGTTCGGCTTCCGCGCCCCGGCTCATGACGATGTTTTTCGGCTGCTCCTTTTCATGCATGTCTTCGCGGGGCATGATCTGGACGCTGAAGAGCTTTTCAATAAATTCGGTTTTGATGCGGCTGTCAAGCTTCAGGAACAAATCATAAGCCTCACGCTGGTATTCGCGCAGCGGGTCCTGCTGGGCATAGCCGCGCAGCCCGATGCCTTCCCGCAGATGATCCATGTCAAGCAGGTGGTCCTTCCAGAGCTCATCCTGCACTCGCAGAAAAATCCATTTTTCGAGCTGGCGCATCATGTCAGCGCCGAACTGCTGCTCCCGGGCTTTGTGGACCTGTTCGACGCCGTCGAGCACGATCTGGACGAGTTCGTCAGGCTTGGCCCCGATCAGTTCATCGGCCGGCTTCCACAGCGGGGTCGCAAAATGCCGGAATACGGCCTCCTTGAAGCCCTTCACATCGATTTCATCGGGTGCGATGCCCTCGGCAAAATATTCATCGCACAGTCCGACAGCGGTTTCCTCCACGGTATCCCGGATCAGGTCCTCCAGCGAGTCGTCATGCAGCGCGCGGTTGCGCAGGGCGTATATGATTTCGCGCTGCTTGTTCATGACATCGTCGTACTGCAGCAGATGTTTTCTGATTTCAAAGTTGCGGTTTTCAACCCGGCGCTGGGCGTTTTCGATGGCGCGCGTTATAAATTTGTGTTCAATGGGTTCGCCTTCCTCCATGCCGAACCGGTCCATGATATTGGAAATACGGTCGGCACCGAAAATGCGCAGCAGGTCGTCCTCAAGCGAGAGGAAAAAGCGTGAGGAGCCGGGGTCGCCCTGCCGGGCCGACCGACCGCGCAGCTGACGGTCGATGCGGCGCGATTCATGCCGTTCGGTGCCGATGATGTGCAGGCCGCAGGGCATGTCTTTCTTGCAGGCGCTCATTTTTGTACCCTGCTTCTTTGGATCCGGGCACGCGCTACAGCCATCCGTTTTTTCGGTTTCGCACAGGTAGCAGCAGCATTGGCAGCGTATTACGCCGGGTCCAAGCTTGATATCGGTGCCGCGGCCGGCCATGTTGGTGGCGATGGTTACAGCTCCGGGCTGACCGGCGTTGGCGACTATGGAGGCCTCTTCCTGGTGGCGTTTGGCGTTCAGCACCGCGTGTTTGATGCGTTTGGGAAGCATGCGGCTTAAAAGTTCGGACGTTTCAACCGATACGGTCCCGACTAGTACCGGGCGGCCCATTTCGTTCATCCTGACGATTTCATCGATGATGGCCCGGTATTTCTCCTTTTTGGTTTTGTAGACTACATCGGTGTAGTCGATCCGCCGCACCGGCTTGTTGGTGGGAATAACAAGAACCTTGAGCTTGTAGATTTTGAGCAGTTCGGGTGCCTCGGTTTCGGCCGTGCCGGTCATGCCCGAGAGCTTGCCATACATACGGAAATAATTCTGGATGGTAATCGAGGCCAGGGTTTGGGTTTCCGCCTCGATACGCACGCCCTCCTTGGCCTCGATGGCCTGGTGCAGGCCGTCACTGTAGCGGCGGCCCGGCAGAATACGGCCGGTAAATTCATCGACTATCTGTACCTTGCCTTCATTGACAACGTAGTTGACATCTTTTTCAAAAAGGGAATAGGCCTTGAGCAACTGGGATATGTTCTGGAGCTTCTCGCTTTTTTCAGAAAAATCTTTTTCAAGCTCCAGCTGGCGGACACGGCGCTGCTCCTCGCTGAGCCCGGCAAGATCATCTGACATACTTAAATCGGGCAGCACGAAAAACTCAGGGTCCTGCGGTGAAAGCGCAGTGCGTCCATTGTCGGAAAGATCGATCGTGTTGGAGCGCTCATCGATGCTGAAAAAAAGGTCGGCGTCTACCTCATGAAGGGTTTTATCGCGCAGATGGTCTAGCTCGATCTGGTCGATGATTTTTTTCAACGGTCCGTCCTTGACCAGCTTCAGGAAGCGCTTGTTCTTAGGCGATCCGCGCTTGACTTTCAACAGGATCCGGCAGGCCTCATATTCATTTTCAGGCAGCAGGGCCTCGGCTTCATTGAGCAGCCGGCTGATGAGCTGATTCTGGCTGTTCATCAGGCGCTCGACCGGGTTTTTTAGATCGTGGAAGTACTGCTTACCGGTTCGCTCGACCGGTCCTGAAATGATGAGTGGAGTGCGGGCTTCATCGATCAGGATGCTGTCAACTTCGTCAATAATCGCGAAGTTATGTTCACGCTGAACCTGAGCATCCCTGTGCAGGGCCATATTGTCGCGCAGGAAATCGAAACCGAATTCGGTGTTGGTGCCGTAGGTGATGTCGGCCCGGTAGGCGCGGACGCGTTCTTCCTGAGTGATGCCGTGATGAATAACATCGACACTCAGGCCGAGAAAGGTGTAGATTCTGCCCATCCATTCGCAGTCGCGCCTGGCAAGATAGTCGTTGACGGTGATAATGTGCACGCCTTTGCCGCTAAGAGCGTTCAAATACGCCGGCAGGGTGGCAACCAGGGTTTTGCCTTCGCCGGTTGCCATCTCTGCAATCATACCCTGATGCAGCGCAATGCCGCCGATGAGCTGCACGTCAAACGGCCTTATACACAGGGTCCGCCGGGAAGCCTCGCGCACAGCAGCAAACGCTTCGGGCAGGATATCATCGAGCGTCTCGCCCTGTTCCAGTCGACCGCGCAGCAGGGCTGTTGTGGCCTTGAGTTCGTCGTCGGTTTTGCTTTCAAACGCTGGCTCGAGGTCATTGATCCGACAGACCGTCGGCTGCAGCCGTTTTAAGGTCCGCGTATTGTCAGTGCCGAATACCTTTTGAACAAACGATACAATCACGGTCACTAAACTCCTGTTGTGTGAATGGGGGGGTGCGGTGTTGGACGGCTTCAGCTATGTGGCCGCAGCGCCGACGCTGCGGGACTGTTTTATAAACCGGGCGACTTTTTCCGGGTCCTTATGCCCGGGGCTTGCTTCCACACCGCTGCTTACATCAACGCCGTACGGCCTGACTGCTGCAGCTGCGTCTGCAACATTGTCGGGGGTGAGCCCGCCTGCGAGAAAAACCGGCAGCGGTACAGAGCTCACGACATCAGCGGCTGTTTTCCAGTCACAGGTCCGGCCGGTGCCGCCCTTTTGTCCGGCTACCAACGTGTCAAGAACGATTGCATCAAGCCCGGCCGTGTGCATCCGTACTATGCGGCGTTCGAGATCGCGCACCGACCCGCCGGCCGGCGGTACATGGACGGTCATCCACACGTCCGTATCGCAGGCCTGTTTCAGCCGCAGGATATCGTCGGGCTCATAATGACCGACGAGTTGTACCGCGCTTGGCTGCAGCCGGTCAAGCGCCGGTACTATAGCGGCGGCAGGTGCCTCCATGAGTACAACGACCGGCTTGAATACGGAGGTTATCAGTGATGCCGCTCCGATTGTAACCGACCTGGGCGATCCGGCGATATCGACTATAATTCCGATATAATCTGCGCCTCTGGAAAAAGCACAACTGGCGTCTTCGCGGCTCGTGATGCCGCAGACTTTTACCCGAACGGTCATACGGCTCTTATGAAAAATATCCTGAGGTCCTCCAGGATGCTGTTCATTGCACGGGAAAGAGCTTTTTTGTCCCGGCTAAAATGAACAAGTTTCAGCAGCGGCAGCCCTGTCTGGGTGTCTTGAATCTGCAACTCAAGCTCGATATAGGCAAAATCGTCAATATCCGAGAACCATGAGCGTATACGGCCCGGCTCGGTCTTCACTTCGAGCAGGGCCGTCCGCACACTAACACTGATGGTGCCGTTTGTGCCGGAGCGGTCAGCGAATAGTTCCTGCAAGCCCTGCTCAATGACGTGCACGGCTTCAGGGTTCTTGTTTTGGGCGGCGTCAATAACAGGTTCAACGGTAATGCTGCGGCAACTGCTGAGTTCGAATCCACGGCGGACCCACGCACGCGCGACGGTTTCATCTTCCTTCATGTCGCTGTAATCCCTGATAATTCGATCGGGCAGGTATGCAATAACAGGGATTGCGGGTTTGCTCCTGCAGCCGAACACGGTCGTAATGCACACCAGTGCAGTACAAACGATGACAATTGACGCTGGCTTAGTATTTGTTTTCATAGGCTAATGTGCTATTGATTTTGACCGATGGTAAGTAGTGGGTTAGCGTATCTTATTGTGTTTGATACCAGCTGCCAGCAAAGTGTCAACCATATAGCAAAAGCCGAGGAAGGTCAATAGTATAACGATAAAAAATCTTTCCAAACATGCTGATTTATTATATATTAAATAATAATAGATCTTGAAGTAGTATATTCCCCTACGTCTATACATGAAACTATCATTTTTTAAAAAACAGTCTTCTGAAGACAGGTTCCAGGAGACGCTTACCAAATACAAGCGTGCCGCTGCTGATAATCCGAACGATATCCGGGTTCGGGTAAAAATTGCTGAACTGTATCTGGAACATGGCCGCAAAGAAGAGGCGATCGACGAATATATGCTGGCAGCACGCGCCTATCAGGACAAACGCCTTTTGCAGATTGCCGTCGCAATCTATACACATGCGCTGACGATTGCCAACGACCGTGTCGAACTCTATACCGAACTGGCCAATCTGCATTTGCGCAACGGTTTCGTGGGTGACGGGGTCGCCGTGCTTGAAAGGCTGGCCGAATATTATCATTCTGCCGGGCATGATTTTGAAGCGACCCAGGTACTCAAAAAAATAAAGGAAATTGACCCGAACAATGACTTCTTTAAACAAAAAGTTGAAAAATTTCTTTCAAAAAAGGACCTCGATGAGGAAAAAACGCTTAAGGCAGGACCGCGTGATAAATGGCATTTGACCGAGCACGGATCAAGCAATGTAGTGAAAAATATCCAGCTTGGGAGTGAGGGTTTCTTTGATTTACAGTCAGCCCTGACTGATGACGATGACATGGAATTCTCGTTCAATGAAAACGGTGATCAGCTGGCTGATGCCGATGAACTCAGGCCAGATGAAGTCTTTAAACAGCTTAAAACTATTATGGAAACACATCCGGATCAGGATACGCCGGCATTCCACTACAATCTCGGTTTGGCCTATCAGCGCTGCAACCAGATCGAGCAGGCGATCAAAGAATTCTCACTTGCATTTGACGGCCTCCCGCAGAAGGCCGAATGCTGCAAGCGCCTGATAGACTGTTATCTCCAACTCAGGCATTTTGACAGGGCTTTGCACGTTGTCGAAACTGCGCTGACGCTCAGTAACATAAGCGATCGCGAAAAACTTGATTTTTTCTATCAATCAGGGCTTATATGTAAGTACAGCGGTGATTATAAAAAAGCATTTAAAATTTTCAAAAAAATACAATCTGTTGATCCGAATTTCCGTTCTGTCGCCATGGAAGTTAAACAGTTATCAACTCGCTAATCAAACAAGAGGTACAGTATCATGGCCGTATTCAATGCTGCTAAACGGGAAATAGATATCAAGATAGTGTACTATGGTCCGGCACTGTGCGGTAAAACAACTAATGTTCAGTGCGTGCATAAAATGCTTTCTCCTACGCAACGCGGTGACATTATGTCACTGGCAACCAAGGACGACAGGACCTTGTTCTTTGATTTTCTCCCGATCGAACTCGGCGATGTAAAAGGGTTTAAAACGCGTTTTCACGTCTATACGGTACCAGGGCAGGTCTACTACGCACTGACTCGCAGGGCGGTGCTGACCGGCGTAGACGGAGTGGTGTTTGTCGCCGATTCTCAGGCCTCAAAAATGGATGAGAATATCGAGAGCCTGAACGATTTGAACGAAAATCTTAATTACTATAAAAAGGATTTGAGTTCGATTCCGTTCGTCATGCAGTACAATAAACGTGACATGGATAAGATTCTGCCGGTCGCTGAACTTAACCAGAAGCTCAATCCAAATAATGTTCCCTATTACGGTGCAAGCGCAGTTGACGGCACCGGGGTTATTGAGACCCTGACCGCATGCTGCAAACTGGTTTTAAAACAGATGGACAGTTCAGGCGGTGCGAAAAAACGGCGCCGCCAGCGTTTAGATGAGCCTGCGGCTCCGTCGGCACAGCCGCAGATGCAGCCAACGGCGCCAAGCATGCCTGCTCCAGCCATCCCTTCACCGTCATTCAGCCTTGATGATGATGACGGCCCTGTAATAAAAATTATTTCCGGTGATGATTTCGGCGCTCCCGCTCCAAGCCTGCCTCCCTCCGGAAAGCCGTTCCCCGGAACCGAAAGCCTGCCGGGCTTTCAAAAAGATTTCCCAAAACCCCCGGCACCGGCCTCACTGCATGATATGCCGTCACTTGAAACCACGCAGTCCGGCAAAAGCGTGTTAGCCAAAACGCCAGCTCCCGCCGATTTTGCATCAATTTCATCGTTTGACGATTTTGAAGACAGCCGTCCGGCTCCCGCTCGCCCGTTTGAAAGTCCTGTTCATGATGATTTTGATTATCAGCTGCCCTCGTTCAGCCCTCCGTCGCAAACCGCCGCAAATCTCGATGCTTCGCCGGCTGCGCCGTTTGATCTGTCCGTTCCGACATCCCCGTCAGAGCCGGCTCCGTCTTCCGCCGGATCGTTCAAGGTTGCTGAATGCGGATCGCCCGTTAAAATTTCGGATACTGCCGTACGGATTCCGGTCAGGCTGATTAATCCCAAGAGCGGACAGACGGGAACCGTGCATATTACGGTTTCTTTTGGTGACGTTTAATGCCGTTAGCGGTGTAGTACCTGCCGCACTGACTGTGTTCAGCAATGAATAAACTGATCAAAAGTGCGCTTTTTTTAATGGTTATTGGCCTGCATGCCGGCAGCGCATCAGCTGCCATTCACATGAGCCCTGGAGCGCTTGACCAGGCGATCGCGTCGGGCAGCTTGCCAGAATATCTCGGGGGCGTTTACCAGACTCAGCTTGACAGCGGTGTTCGAAACTGCATTCCATTTTCGCTGCTGCTGATTACCGCGTCACGTGCGCTGATTGCTGACAGTAATAACGCCGCAGCCCTGTCCTGTGCTGAATATGCCGCTGCGATGTCGCCAGATTTCCCTGCAGCGTATATGAATCGTGCCTATGTCAGCTGGAGGCTGCAGCCCTGGATGCTGCACCGTCTTGCAGCTGGATATGCCGGCAGCCTGCTTGTAAAATTCAGAACTCCGGAAGAGGGGGCGCATTTTGTTTTTATTCAGCTTGCCGCGGTAGGGGCTGCCCTGATGATTGCACTTGCCGGCATCGGCATAATCAGCCTCTTGAGAAACCGCCGTCTTTTCCTGCATGACATGCACCATGTCCTTCCTGGCGTTCTGCCGTCCAACGCCACGATTGCACTGGTTGCGGTGTTGTGCATACTGCCGGTTCTGTTCGGACTTTCGGCATTCTGGCTTTTTCCCTACTGGCTTTTGCTTTTTTGGAGCTACCACAATGTGCGCGAGCGAGCATGTATCGGTCTGACACTGCTTGGGTTTGTCTTTGTCCTGCCACTCATCGCAGCAGGCTGCGCCCTGCTTCTTTTTATACCAGGTTCAGAAACCGTTCAGCGGCTGTGGCAGGCCAATTACGGATATTGCACTCAATACGATATCGAAAAACTCGAACAGGCCATATTCAAGGAACCCGACAATTACGCACTGATTTTCAGCGCGGGTCTGCTCAATAAGCGAGAGCAGAACTATGCGACTGCGCTACGGTATTATAATCGGCTGCTCAAAAAAAATCCGCGCGACCACCGGGTTTGCGTGAATGCCGGCAATGTGTATTTCGCAACCGGCGAGTGGGATAAGGCGGTGGAAAAGTATAAAGCTGCGATTGATGCGGCTCCGGCCAAGGCAGCGGCAGCATACTTCAACCTGATGCGCGCCTATCAGCAGAAATTTATGTTTAAGGATGCCGAGCAGTGTCTGGCTGATGCCAAACGGCTCGACACCGACCGCGTTGAGACATATCTTTCACTCTATACGGAAAATTTCAACCGGCTGCTCATGGATGAAACCATCACACTCCGGGAGATATTGACACGCGGGTTCAATGATTTTTTGCTGCGCCCTGAGCTTCTCAACAGCATATGGGAATTGTTTTTTTCCGTGCTGCGTCTTCCGTTCGGCACTCTGGCCGTGCTGGGACTTCTGCTGTTCAATTTACTGTTCAGCATGCACGACACCATCCGCGTCGCGGCAAAATGCACCCTTTGCGGCAAGATCATGTGCCTGCGCTGCCAGCGTACCATTACCGCTGATGTACTCTGTTTTCAGTGCCAGAATTTTCTTAAAAAACAGGATCAGCTCAGCTACAAGCAAAAAGACGCAAAAAAAACGCAGATACGATTATACGTGCGCTCGTACAACCGATGGATATCATTTTTCAGCATATGCATGCCCGGCATGGGTCATGTGTTCAAAGGTAGATTCCTGGCAGGAAGTATGCTGTGCGCTATGTTTTTCTGGCTTTTGAACCAGGCCGTATTCGTCCTGCTTTTCAGCGGCATGTGGCATGATTTGTCCATCGACTGGCTTTTGCATGGCTGTTTGTTCGCGCTGGCTGCCGTATGTATGTGGCTTATGCTGCGTTCGCATCTGCGAACGGTAAAAAGCCCTGATCTCGAAGACAATGTCGCCCTGCTGGGTCTGGGGCTTGAACCGTGACATGCAGCCTCGTTGCCGGTGCACCCCCCCCTGCACACGCGTACAGGTGAACACCGATGTCTCTTGAAGGAAAGCTGAAGGATTTTGGGATTGCCGACATTCTGCAGCTGCTGGCCCAGCAGCAGAAAACAGGCATACTGCTGGTCGAGCGCCGCAATGAGTCGGCCGAAATATACTTTTTAAACGGACTGGTCATAGAGACCCGCTCCAGCCAGCACACAGACCGCCTTGGCGAAATGCTTATACGGGGAGGATATGTGACCCGGCAGCAGGTCGAAGCAGCTCTTGACCGCCAGGGCGACACGTTCGATTACCTCGGAAGACTGCTGGTCCGCGATGGATTGATCCAGCATGAGGTTCTGCAACAGGCCTTGCAGACCCAGATGCTTGAGACATTTTTTGATATTCTGCAGTGGCGTGACGGTCAGTACAGATTCATAACCGACAAGTTCAAAAAAGAAGGGGTCCTTGATTCAATCCCCGGCATTCAGTCTATTTTGCTTGATGTCCTGCGCATGATAGATGAATGGCCCGCCATTGCAAAAGTAATCCCGTCCTTCGAGATGGTCTTTACGGTCGCCGAAGGACACAGTCCGGATGACATTGAAATAGATGAACTGCCTGTTTATCAGCTGATCGACGGAAGGCGCAGCGTGCAGGAAATTATTGACGGGAGCCTACTGGGACGCTACGCCGCATGCAAGATTTTGGCCGAGCTGCTGCAGGACGGTATTATCAGACATGCAGGCCGCAGGGAAACGGGACCGCAAACTAAACGTATAAGCCCTGTTTCGATAGTGTTCGGCTCCGGTGCCTATGCGCTTCTCGCGGTGCTGCTGATTGCTGCGTTTGCGCTGCCAACTGGCTTTCCGGCTACAGTTCTGCCGATAGCTTTCAGCCGGCCACATCAGGACCTAACAGTTGAGTATGTCGATCGTATGCACCTGCGGCGCATAACCTGGGGCCTTGAAGCGTTCTACCTGCAGAACGGCCGCTATCCAGGCACGCTTTCCGAACTTGCCGATGCGGGTCTTATTCCAGCTCGGATGGTTTCTGAATCAACCCGTTACAGCGTAGTCGGTTCATATTATCAGCTAGAACAAAACCGGTAAGCGTGGCAGGCTGCGTTTGTGTCAGAACTGTGGTGGGTTATGGGGTTTCATTTCCCATTGATTGCAAGGCAAAGGCATATCAGAAATCAGCCCTGCCTGAGATACTTCAGCCCCTCCGGCAATTGAGTGCTGTTGCCAAGCGTATCTTCACCGTAGTTTGCCTGCGCCAGCATGCAGATATCATGCACGGCGTTTTGATTCCCGGTAAAAACCACCTCCCGGATGCCCTCTTTTTTAATAATACCGCCGGCCCACATTATATCAATGACACTGGCGGCATCAAATGTCTTATCATGAACATGCATGGTAATTGCACCGCCGTAATGATTGGCGATTTTCGCAACAAGGGTCGAGGGCCTCAGATGAAAACCAAGGCCTTCAGGAACGGGGACGGCCGCTGTAGCGGCAATATTGAATAGGTCCTGGATGTCCCGGGCCAGCTGTTCAGCACATGCAATAAAAAGGGTATAGTAATACAGGGCAAAATTAACGATAGTTTCAAGAACATCAGTATGCTTTATGAGGAGCGCGATTTTTTTATGGGTTGATTCTTTGCGGATGCTGCTCTCGTGGCGTTCAAAAAAATGGGTTAACTCCTTGGCAATACCCAACAGATGTAGTGACACAGAGATATAGCCGCGCAGGGATTTAAGCTGTGGCGTTTCAGACTCCAGGGGCGTTTTTTGTATATAGGTGTCATACATCGACTGGGCATTATGCACATGCATTTCCAAGTGCCGCAGTTTCTCTTCGTTGATGCGATCTGGTATCATGCCGCTGCATAGCTTTTTTTTGGGTATTTTATGCTCAATTAAAACCGATTGCGATTCCTTGAGTGCTTCGACAAGCTTTGTAGAAACCCGGAAAATATATTCATGAATGTCACTGACCTCCTCCTGGTCCCTGTTGCCGGGCAGGACCTTGACAACAATTCGGTCGGCAAACTCCTCGCCGTTTAAATCCGGCGCTGGAATAGTAAGACCAATCCTGCGTGCTTCTGCTGCAAGCGTTGAACAAAGCGCAAGGATCGATGCATTAATGAATTCCAGACGCTTGTCAGCATCGCGGATAAACGCTTCCATCCTGCTTGTATCGAGATTATAAAACTTCAAACGGCTCAAGATATGATTGATCATGTAGGAGGTACCGGCAAACCCCCGGAGCGAAGCAACAATTTCGCCGTAATAGACCCAGTTTTTATTGCTTCGAGCACCATGGTCGTCGAGAAAATCTTCGAGCTCGATAGATTCCTTCACAAGCGCGACCAGGTTTTTTTTGGTTAATCGAACGGAGGGCTTTTCAATAAAATAGGCTGCAAAATTCAGCAACGCCTGGGAGGCTTTGTCAGCCAGGGGGATAAATTCAGGTTCTTGGATGATCTCGATTGAAAATTCCATATAGGTTCCCGGGGTTGAGTGTTATTTATGACCGGGGGTTGGTACGCTCTGCTGCAATGTTCGCCGCACGATACATGCGACGGCTCTTACAGGCATGCGTCAGTAAACCGGCAGGACGGTTCAATAGCCTGCTGCAAAGCGTGGATGGGCAAGGGCCTCAGCATAACCCTCACATAAACTCACCGGGCACTAACGCTTCACAGCTGTAACAATCCATAGCCTTCATAGGCAGTAGGATGAATGTGCCACACTACAGTTCAAGCCCGTCGTCATCGTCATCGGTATAGTCTTCGTCAATAATTTCCTCCTCCTCTTCAACATGCACGTAGGCTTTCGGAGCAGGGATCCTTTTTTTGACTGCGAGCTTTTCCTTCAGCTTGATCGGGTCGTGGGTTACGATCAATGTTTCATACTTGTCGCTGGCATCAGTAACTGTTTTGTTCATGGCTTTTACGATATCCGGTTGGATTTTCGGATCATGTTTGTCGAAAAGCCGAATGTCATAATGATCCATCATGTACTCCTTCTGCATGCCGCGTCCGTTTAAATACGGTCGAGTGGGCGTTAAACTTTATATAAATAAAAACGTTAATTTATAAAGGCCGATCCAGCAGTGCGACAATGTCCTGCAGTGCATTGCGTGTTGTTTTAAGCGCGTCCAAGTATTCGGGATTGACAAAACCCAACGGAAGCTGCTCCTGTGCGGCATGTTCGGTGGTTTCCTTAAGTTTCTTTTTTGCACCCGCTATCGTAAATTTCTGTTCATAGAGCATTTTTTTTATTTTTAAAACGGCCTCGACATCCTTCTTACGGTAAAGTCGTTGATTTGTCTTTGTCCGATAGGGTTTAATCAGTTTGAACTCGGACTCCCAGTAGCGCAATATATAGGGTTCAACCCCCGCAAGCGTACTAACCTCTCCAATTTTGAAATATAGTTTCTCGGGCAGCTGCTTGGTCGCCATGGTGATGTTCCCCCTGCAATCATATTCGGCCGTGCTGCCGACTGTGTTTTTTGACCCGGCTAACTGTTCAGGGCTTTTTTAAGTACCGGGCTGGCTTTAAAGGTGAGTACATTGCGTGCTGCTATTTTTATTTCATCGCCGGTCTGGGGATTGCGTCCGCGCCTGACATGTTTTTCGCGGATTGTAAAATTGCCAAAACCTGATATTTTTACTTTCCCACCGGACTCGAGTCTGGCACGGATCAGATCGAACATTAATTCTACTATCTGGCTTGATTCTTTTTTTGAAAGTCCTACTTTCTCGTAAATTGATTCTATCAGATCGGCCTTTGTCATCGATTCGCTCCTTCGGCACAGCGTTTAAACGCGTCTAACGAAGCTCGGCACCCAGCTGTTGTCGCAGAGAGTCGAGCAATTTGTCGTGAGCTTTATTTACCTCGGCATCCGTCAGTGTACGTTCGTCGGACTGAAATAGCAAGCGAAACGCGATGCTTTTTTTACCGGGCGGGATGCTGCCGCCCTGGTAAAAATCAAAAAGATTCCATTGTCTGAGCAGGTTACAGTTAAAGGCTGCCAGTGACGCAGTTACGTCAGCAGCACTGATCGACTGATCGATCAACAGAGCAAGATCGCGCTGCACGGCCGGAAAACGGGAAAACGGCGTATGCGGCCTGTACTCTTTATGATAGGCACACAGAAGGCTAAAATCAAGCTCGAAAACATGAACGGGTCCGGCAGCATCAAAGCGTTCGGTTATATCGGGATGCAGGGTTCCGCAGTTGCCACACAGACAGTCTCCGACATATATACGCAGTGAGCTTTGTGGCATGAGAAACGGTTCCAAGCTGCCGGATTCAAAACAGAATGGTTGGATGCGCAGGCCAGTCAGGAGAGCTTCGATGCAGCCTTTAATGTCGAATATATCTGCATTTCTGCTGGGCAGCGCCCACGTATCCGTATTGAGCGTACCGTATATCAAACCGGCCAACAGCCGTTTCTCAGTTATTGCCCCGGAGGAATTTTGCAAAAAAATATTGCTTATTTCAAACAGCGAGCATGCAGTGCATCGGTTAGATCGCAGGTTGTGCTGCAAGTTCTGCAGCAGACTGCCGAGGATGCTGGTGCGCATAACGGACTGTGACGCTGAAAGCGGGTTGAGCAGGCGGACAGGGTTGCCGCGCTCATCATCGGTGCTGAAGCGCAGTCCGCTCAACAGGTCTGGATCCTGGAAACTATAATTTATAACCTCACTGAAACCGGAGAATGCGAGCAATCTGCGGGCCTGTTCAGCAACTTCGCACGCAGGATTCAAATCGCTGCCGCATAGCGGTACATTCGGATAGGTTACAGGAATTCTATCGTAGCCGTTGAGCCGAGCCACCTCTTCAATGACATCGACCGGGGTGACGATATCATAGCGGTATGAAGGCGGAATAACCGCAAGCATGCCGCTGCCGTTTGGAACAACGCGCATCTGCAGGCGTACAAGATACGTTGAAATCGTCTCTGCATCAAGCCTAAGCCCGAGCGTCATGTTGAGCGTATCCACGCTCACGTCGATGGGGCGGGGCGCCGACTGAGGGGCAGGGTAGCAATCGCAGATGTCGACGGATGTCTGTCCGGCGTTCAGCTCAACTATCAATGAGGCTGCGCGTTTTAACGCAGGCACGACGCCGTTAATATCGACTCCTTTTTCAAAACGTTGCGACGCTTCTGTCTTGATTCCGAGTGATCGGCCGGTTGCCGCAATTGAACCGGGCGTGAAGTAGGCACTTTCCAGCAGGACGGTGCGCGTCCCGGCAGTAATACTTGAATCAAGGCCGCCCATGATGCCGGCGAGCGCACGGGACTGACATGCATCGCAGATCATCAGTGCTCCTGCCGGAAGGGTATGCTCCTTGGTATCGAGCGTCGTAAAACGCTCACCATGATGCGCTGCACGTACAACTATCTGCTTGCCGTCAATAAGGTTGTAGTCAAAGGCATGCAGCGGCTGGCCCCATTCAAGCAAAACATAATTGGTAATATCGACGATGTTGTTGATGGAGCGGATACCGCAGTTCTCCAGTCTTCGGCGCATCCATAACGGAGAAGGTCCAACTGTGATATTGCAGGCATAGGCGGCACAGTACCGTGGGCATGCATCGGGAACCTGAATGTCAACCGCAATCAAATTGGCGCATGTCGGTCCACCGGCAGGAAGTTCACATGCCGGGGCTTTTAAGGGCAGGTCGTACAGTGCGGCAATTTCCCGCGCCATACCCAGTACGCTCAGGCAGTCGGCACGGTTCGGGGTTATACTTACGTCAAGTACAGTATCACGTAATTGGAGCGCATCAGCCAAGGGCACACCTAAAGTCAGCGAATCATCAAGAATCAGTATCCCTCCGTCCGGATCGCCTAGAGACAGTTCGGCGGCTGAACACAGCATGCCTTCGGAAAGCTGCCCCCTGATTTTTGAACGCTTTATGACCAGTCCGCCCGGAAAAGCCGCACCGGGCAGGGCAAGGGCGACTTTCTGACCGGCGCGCACATTGGGTGCGCCGCACACAATCTGGAGTGTCTGGCTGCCTGTATGAACAGCGTTGACCGTCAGCTTGTCTGCATCGGGGTGCCGCGTACTTTCAAGCACTTCGGCAACAATAATATGGTCCCATTGCGGTCCGATTTCAGTGACGCACTCGACCTCAAAACCGCTCATGGTCAGGCGGTGTGCAAGATCATGGACCGGTGCGTCGATATCGATGAATTCCTGCAGCCAGCGTATACTCAGCAGCATATCTCACCATCAAAACTGGGAAAGAAAACGCAGATCGTTCTCATAGAACAGCCGTATATCGTTGATGCCATAGGTCAGCATGGCAATACGCTCAACACCGAGGCCGAACGCAAGTCCGGTAACCGCATCTGGGTCATACCCAGCATTTTTAAATACGACCGGATTGACAAGGCCGCAACCCAGGATCTCCAGCCAGCCGGTGCCGGAACAGACCCGGCAGCCCATGCCCCGACACATGACGCACTGGATATCAACTTCGGCGCTCGGTTCGGTAAATGGAAAGTAGCTGGGCCGGAAACGGATTGAGATATCACCGAACAGGCGGTGTATCAGGATGGTGAGCAGGCCTTTTAAATCCGCAAAGCTGACATGCGTGTCCACCATGAGGCCTTCAATCTGGTGGAACATGGGAGTGTGGGAGATGTCGGAATCACAGCGGTATACTTTCCCGGGGCACAGGATCCTAAGCGGCGGCTGCATCTTTTGCATCGTTCGTATCTGTACCGGCGACGTATGGGTTCTAAGCAACTGTGCATCTGACACGTAAAACGTGTCGTGCATGTCTCGGGCCGGATGATCTTTGGGGATGTTAAGCGCTTCGAAGTTGAAAAAATCAAGTTCGATTTCCGGCCCGTCGACAATACTGAATCCCATCGAGGTAAATATAGAGGCTATTTTAGCAGTAATACGTGTTACAGGATGCAGTGTGCCAATCGCAGTCCTGCGGCCGGGCAGTGTTATGTCAGGAGCCTGTTCTGCAATAGCCCTGACGGTGCGCGCCTGCCGCATGTTTTCCAGGGCGATGTCAATATCCTGCTGAAGGCTAATTTTTAATGCGTTTGCGGCTGCTCCGGAGCGCGCGCGCTCTTCGGCAGGCAAATCCTTCAATGATTTGATAAGGGCCGTCAATCGGCTGCTGCGACCGAGATATTTACTTTTGATCTGATACAGATCATTTTCATTCGCGGCCTGCTGCAGCTCCTGATTGCATGATGCCCTGATTGAGGCACATTCGTCACTCATCCCGGTATTCTATTCTATGCGCTCGTCTGCGTGACGGCTGACGTTTAATCGGCTAAGTCAATCGGGCAAGCGGTTGTCCGCGTCGGGCCGCTACCGAAGCACCAGCGCTGGAGCGGCTGTGTAGAGTTATATATACAAACTCAAACCACGCTCGGGAACTCCGGTACAGCCGGTCACTGTCATGCTTTCACGTGCTGCGTACATTCACAGGCACCGCTGCATGTGCACGTGGTCATAGATACAGGTCAGGACTCCCGTGCAATTGCAGCTATGCGTGTGAAGGCACCCGGATCGCTTAGTGCAATATCGGAGAGTATCTTGCGGTCAATCACGACGTTTGCCTTAGCTAGCCCGGCAATGAAGCGGCTGTAACTCATATCGTTGAGTCGCGCCGCAGCATTGATTCGGGCAATCCATAAACGGCGGAAATCACGCTTGCGCGCACGCCGGTCACGGTAGGCGTAATTGAGCGCTCGGTCTACTGCTTCCCGGGCAATTCGGTACAGGTTTCCCCGCGGTCCGCGAAAACCGCTGGCAAGCTTAAGCAGGCGTTTTCTGCGGCGGCGCAGTGTGTATCCTCTTTTAACGCGTGGCATTGGTGCAACCTTTCAAAATAAACAGTTAGTGTATGTTTTTTGCCGCTTTATGCGTACGGGATGAGGCGCCGCACATTCCGCTGCTCAACACTGCTGATCAGCGTTGAGTGCCTCAGGTTGCGTTTGCGCTTGGTTGATTTCGATGTAAGGATGTGGCTGGCATATGCCTTGCCGCGTTTTACTTTCCCGGTTTTTGTGAGCGAAAACCGCTTGGCGGCTCCGCTGCAGGTTTTGATTTTAGGCATTGTGTAGCGTGCTCCTGTGATGTATTAGTTTCCGGACTGTTTTCGGGGAGCAAGCATCATGACCATGTTGCGGCCTTCCACGCGCGCCTCCCGTTCAATTGTTCCGCTTTCTTCAACCTGAACAGCGACTTTTTTCAGGATTGCCTCGCCGTGCTCCTTGAATCGCATTTCTCGGCCCCGAAAAACGACATTGACTTTTACGCGGTGGCCTCGATCAAGGAATTCAAGCATGTGGCGTACTTTAACCTCGAGATCGTGCTCGCCGGTAAAGGGCCGGAGTTTGATTTCTTTGGTCTGCACGGTGTGGACCGTCTTGCGTTTCTGCAGCTTTTTGCTTTGCTGATACTTGAATTTTCCATAATCCATCAGCCGGCATACCGGCGGATCGGTATTGGTGGAAACTTCGACAAGATCGAGTCCCTGCTCAACGGCGATTGCCTGAGCCTGCTGATTTGTTATAATGCCGAGCTGGTTGCCCTCGCCGTCGATGACCCGCAGGAGCGGGGCCTTGATGGCGGTGTTAATCCTGGATTGGCCGTTGTCATTTTTCTTTTCTATGGTTGCATCCTCCGTATACGGTACATGGGCTTGTTCAGTGCAGTTTCTGCTGCGCGCTGCGGCATTCCAGCTGCAGCAGGCTGATAAACTCGTCAACAGGCATGCATCCGAGGTTTTTTCCGGTTCGGCTGCGTGGGGCTATGCCGTGTACGGCAGTCTCGTTGGCGCCGATGATGAGCATATAAGGTATTTTCTGAACCTGGGCCTCGCGTATTTTAAAATTCAGGCTTTCATTGCGCAGGTCAAGCTCGGCACGGATGTCGTGGGCAAGAAGCCGGGCGTGAACCTCGTGCGCCCATTCGTGCTGTTCGTCGGATATGGTGATAATTTGAGCCTGAACAGGTGCAAGCCATGCCGGAAAAGCACCGGCGTAATGTTCTATCAAAATGCCGATAAAACGTTCGATTGATCCGAGAATAACGCGATGGAGCATAACCGGACGATGCTTTTCGCCGTCGGCGCCGATATAGCTCAAATCAAAGCGCTCGGGAAGAACAAAATCACATTGTATTGTTGCGCACTGCCAAGAGCGTTTCAGGCTGTCCTGCAGCTTAAAATCAATTTTGGGGCCATAGAACGCGCCGTCTCCCGCGTTGACGCCGTAACTTAAGTCACAGGCCTTTAAAGCTGCCTGGAGTGCATCAGTAGCACGCTGCCAATCAAGGTCGGTCCCTATGGATTTTGCCGGCCTGGTGCTGAGTTCGACTGCACATTCAAAACCGAATACTTCCATGACATCGGTAATAAAACGGATAATATTGAGTATCTCCTGATTGAGCTGTTCCGGCATACACAGGATATGGGCATCATCCTGGGTGAATTCGCGCACCCTGGTCAGTCCGTGCAGCACGCCGGACTTTTCGTGGCGGTTAACAGTGCCGAGTTCAAAGAAACGCAGCGGAAGCTCTTTATAACTGCGGCGCGATGAGTTGTAAATCAGCATGTGCGCAAGGCAGTTCATCGGTTTCAGCCCGTATTGTTTTTCATCGACCACGGTGAAATACATATTTTCACGGTAATTATCAAGATGCCCTGACTTTTCCCACAACTCTAGCTTTAATATCTGCGGACCTTTTACCAGCTGATAGCCGCGTCGCAGATGCTGTTTGACTTCGAAATCCTCTAGTATACGGCGCAGCAGAGCGCCTTTAGGATGATAGACAATCAAGCCGGCCCCGGCTTCATCATAAATATTAAACAAATTAAGTTCCCGGCCGAGTTTGCGGTGGTCGCGTTTTTTGGCTTCCTCGATTAGCTGTAAATGGGCCTGCAGCGATTTTTTATCGGGAAACGCCGTGCCGTATATGCGCTGCAGCATTTTATTATTTTCGCTGCCGCGCCAGTAGGCTCCAGCCAGGCCGGTGAGCTTGAAGGCCTTGATTTTACTGGTTGAGGGCAGGTGCGGGCCGCGGCATAAATCTATAAAATCACCCTGTTCGTAAAGGCTCACGGACTCGGAAGGCGGCAGTTCGCTGATGATTTCAACCTTATACGTTTCACCTTTTGTCCGAAAGAGCTCGACTGCTTCATCTCGTGCCATTACCCTGCGTCGTATCGGCAGATTCTGTTTTACGAGCTCATGCATTTCGGCTTCAATTTTTTCAAGGTCAGCCGGCGTGAAGGGTTCCGGTGTATCGAAGTCGTAGTAAAAACCATCGGCAATTGACGGGCCGATCGTTACTTTAACATCGGGAAAAAGATTTTTAACTGCCTGCGCCATGAGATGCGATACACTGTGGCGCAGCACTGCCAATCCTTCAGCAGAATCGTTCGCAATAAATTCAACCCGATCATCATGGTCTATCAGCGTGTTAAGGTCGCACAGTCGGCTGCCGATTCTAACGGCAACCGGATTTTTTACGTCACAGCAGTCTTTAAGTATGTCAACGGCGGGCGTTCCGGCGGCAATGCAGCGGTGTGTGTTATCGCTCAGCGTGACTGTCACATTATCCATGGCTGCGAGTGTTGCTCGATTCAATGCGCATGCTTGTTGCAGCATGCGTTTCAATTGTTCTGGTAGCCGGCAGCGCCAGGCTGTGTAAGCGTTGAAAATACCAACCGTAAGTTACCGTCGGTGCGATGCTGCTGTGTAGGCGCGGGCGGTTTCGAACCGCCGACCTCTACCGTGTCAAGGTAGCGCTCTCCCCCTGAGCTACGCGCCTGTGACCAACAAATAAAGTATTAATTTTTATCAATTAAAGCTAAAATTGTCAAGATAAAATATTTTCGTGAACAGCAGGGCAGGGGATAAAAAAAATATCCATAGAATAAATAGCATCTACAAAAATTAAATTCTATTTTTTAATACAGAAACACTACCTTCATGGTCCCCAAAAGCCGACTGGTACATTAAAAAAATATATAAAAAATAGATTGGATTTGTACGCGATGTTCATTTTCGGCTTCAACACCAAAGCTTGAACCAGTCACAACCGTGGAGTCAGCGTTTACTGAAGACACAATTAAGTTCTGATCAAGATCAAACTGCCTCTGCATCAGATTCAGGAATGCAGGGAAAGCCTGTTGTGAAACCGCGGCTTGATTGCGCGGCCATGAATGCATACGTGTGCCCTAAACAGCAACAATAATGTGATCGCGACATGGTAGCGTCTGAACACAGAAGGGGCATTGGTTACTGTTTGTATGCATTTGTTGTTAAAAGCA
>CAIRTM010000009.1 GCA_903881505.1 uncultured delta proteobacterium
GAGCGCCAGCTCACGGTCTTTTATCCTGCCGACCGCCAGAACTGTAATCTGCGGCAATCTGTGCGGAGAGAGTGCCATAGGCGGCAGTGTAAGGAACGTGAATGCAGCGCGGCCCGGCCGCACCTGCTGGTTAGTCGTTTAATGTAAGGGTAATGTCAACCCGCCTGGCGTCTTCGCAGCCCTTGAGCGCGCGCAGCATGCCCTGCAGCGCGTTGCGCATGAAATCATGGATAAAAGGCTTGAGCGGCACCTGCACACCGTCAACACGCACGACAATATCAGGTCTGGCCGCCCTGAGCACCTGCTGCTCAATAGTGTCGGCCAGCTTTACAACATCGTCAAGGCCGCAGCAGGGCACGCCAGCGTCGAGGGCGTCATCGGTTGCGATGGCCAGCAGATTGCCGTCGCCGCCAGACAGCGGCCCGGGATGCACGGCACTTCTGAACACTTCGATCTTGGGCGTGTCCAGCAGCTTGAAGCCTTCTGCCAGGACCAGGTCGGCGTCATTAATAAAGCGGTCGCGGATTTCAACGGGCGTCATGTCGTTGTCGACCGAATGCACCATGCCGAGCGCGCGCGGCGTGCTGATAAAGGCTGTGCGGGCGCCGGCCTGCTTGTGGCGCCAGCTGTCCTTGCCGGGAGTGTCGATTTCCAGCGCGTGGTTGTGGTGCTTGATCGTTGCCACGCGGTAGCCCCGCCGGATCAACTCAGGCAGGAGCTTTTCAATCAGCGTTGTCTTTCCGCTGTTTGACTTGCCGACTATGGCGACTATGGGTATCATGCAGCCTCCATATTATTCTGTAACGGCATACGGCATGAACGGATGGTGGGATGTCCGCGCCAGGGGGAATCATAACACAAAAAAAATGTATGCTGTACAGGGAAAGTAGCAAAACCTGCCGGGCACAAGGTCATACTTTACGGAGGATTTCTTTGAAATTTATTGACAGCCGTGCAGGTGCTCTGGTACAGTGTGCACCGCCCGCCGCAGTCTGTCGGTGGGCGGTGTACAGGCTGTTATGCAAACGCTTACCGGAGTTGAGCCGTGAAAAAAATACTGCTTTTTATCCTGCTTGCCCTTGTCCTGTTCGGGCTGCCCTTTATCGCCTATACCGCTGAAGACTATGTCGGCGCCCAAAAATGCAAGGTCTGCCACATGAAGATTTATAAAAGCTGGGAGCAGACAAAGCACGCCATGGCGTTTGAAGCCCTGAAACCGGGCATGGCTGTCGAAGCCAGGCAGAAGGCCGGCCTTGATACGCAGAAGGATTACAGCCAGGATGCAGCCTGCGTCGGCTGCCACACCACCGGCACACCGGACAGGCCCGGCGTGCAGTGCGAAGCCTGCCACGGCGCAGGGAAACAGTACAGCAGCGCAAAAATCATGAATAAAGTCGCCTGGAAAGCAGATCCTGACAAGCAGTGCGCGATGGCGGTTGAGGCCGGCCTGGTCCGCAAGCCCGCTGAAAAGCAGTGCACGGTCTGCCACAATACCAAAAGCCCGACCTATACGCCGTTCGATTTCAAGACGCGCTACCCGGAAGTGAAGCATCCCGAGTGAGCAACTGCAACACCGCAGCCAGCCATAAAAAAGCCCCGCGTTCCAGAACGCGGGGCTTTTCGCTTTCAGTCTGCCGCGGTTGTGTGCCTACCGAAGCGCCTCGATCTGTTTTTTGATTTCAGCAAAATCTGGCAGCTGCAGCGGATCCTCGCTCACCCAGGCCCAGCGCACGATGCCTTTGGCGTCAAGCACAAATGCCGAGCGCTTGGCAACGCCTTTCAGTCCCATGAGTTCAGGATAGAGCACGCCGTAGGCCTGCGCAACCGTTTTATTAAAATCGCTCAGCAGGGGTATGCTGATGCCGTGACGTGCCGCAAAGGCCTTGTGGGAAAAAATGCTGTCAACGCTGATCGCAAGCACCTTCGCCCCGAGTCCGGCGAAATCGTCGAAATCGGATTTCATGCTGCACAGCTCACTGGTGCACACCGGGCTCCAGTCCAGCGGGTAAAACAAAACGAGCACCGGCCCGGTACCGAGCTCGTCTGACAGCCGTACACTGTCAGACGTGGTTGCAGGCAGCTCGAAATCCGGGGCGCGGTCGCCCGCCTTGATATGTTCTGACATGCGCAGACCTCCGGAGGAATGTCGTTCAACGGCCGTTGGCCGCCACGTTCTACTGATTTTTCCAGAGCCCGTGCTTGTTGCAGTAGGCGCGGGCCCCGGTCACCTCGCCGTGAATATCAAATGATGCCTCGGGAGCCTTGCCCGGACTGAGCTCGGCCCGATACACCCGGGCTGCCGTCATTAGCTCGATAAATTCGATATAGTGGTCGGGGTCCATCGGATGGGCCACGCTGCCGACCTTGACCGTGGCGGTTGTCCCGTTCACGCTGAGCACCGGCACATGCTTCTCCAGCGCGGCATCGACCGTGTTTTCCTTGAGCTGTTTCATGGGAGCTCCGCAGCACACGAGCGCCCCTTTGCCGCCGTGGACGATCTCCACGATGTTGCCGCAGGTGTCGCATTTATAGACTTCGCGTAACTGGCTCATGGTGTCCTCCTTGCCATCAATTAATAATTTTCAGCGCAGACTTCAAAATACGCCTGCGGGTGTTTGCAGGCCGGACATGTTTCAGGGGCTGCATCGCTTTCAATCACCCGGCCGCAGTTGCGGCAGCGCCACTTTATCCTGGCCGGCTTTTTGAATACGGTGCCGCCGTTGATGTTGTTCACAAAAGACTCATAGCGTTTTTCATGCTCCTTCTCGGCCTCGGCGATCTGGCGGAAACTCTCGGCCACTTCCGGGAACCCCTCCTCATCGGCGATTTTAGCCGCCTGCGGGTACAGCTCGGTCCACTCTTCGTTTTCACCGGCAACCGAGGCTTTCAGGTTGACAAGCGTATTTCCCAGAACGACCGGGTATTTCGCCTGAACGTCCACGATGGTGGGCTCCTCGCCGAGATAACTTACCAGATGCTTGAAAAATATTTTGGCATGCTCCTTTTCATTGTTGGCCGTATCTTCGAAGATCCAGGCGACCTGCTCATAGCCTGCCTTGCGCGCCACGCCGGCAAAATAGGTATAGCGGTTGCGGGCCTGTGACTCACCCGCGAATGAATTCATCAGGTTGTGCATGGTTTTGCTTTTCTTGAAATCCATTGCAGCGGCTCCTTTCAGTAAGGGGTTTATTAGTACTGTGTGCGCGCACGGCTACGCATACGCAAAGCACGTTAAACTTATAATATAATAATAATAATAGTTATTATATATCTTGTCAAGTTTTTTTAACAGGTACAACATAGCACATCAAACATAAAAGTAAACTGCCTTCGATGCTATTGTATTAAAATATGCTGAAAAACCCCCCTCTCCCCTTGACAAATGAATAATTAGCATATAATAAAAAATAGCAACTGTGTCATAGTTTTAGGCTAACCGGCAAGGAAGCTATACCGCATGAAATCAGAAAAGCTGCGCATAACCAGTCAAAGAGATGTTATTTTAGATGAACTGCGTTCTGTTAAAACCCATCCGACGGCCGATGAACTCTACGAACAGGTTCGCCGCCGATTGCCGCGCGTGAGTTTGGCAACCGTATACCGCAACCTCGAATGGCTGAGCGAACAGGGGCTTGCGCAGAAAATAGAAGTCGGCGGGCGCCAGAAACGCTTTGACGGAGACATATCCGAGCATTACCATGTCCGCTGCAGCAAGTGCGGCCGGGTAGCCGATGTTGAGATGGATATGCTCGACGGTATTGAAGAGCGCATTGCGCAATGCTGCGGGTTTACCGTAACCGGTCATCGGATCGAATTCACCGGGCTGTGCCCTGCATGCAGCAACGGCTCGGCCTGCTGAACTAAAAGAGCAGCGAAGTCCCCCCTTTTTTTGCATTCATATATACAGGGCAGTGCATGTCTGTGAATATCACGGCCATATACGGCAGCCCGCGCAAAGACGGCAATACCGACCTGCTGATGCGCTCGTTTTTGAGCGGCATGCACTCGGCCGGTTGCAAGGCGCGCGAGCTGTACCTGCGCAATTTCAGCCTGTATCCCTGCACTGCCTGCGGGGGCTGCGCGGAGACCGGCTGCTGCGTGCTGCAGGACGATATGGACGTGCTCTACGGCTATTTTGAGGAATCGGATGTGCTCGTGCTTGCGGCTCCGGTCTATTTCTACGGATTCGGGGCCATGACAAAGGCCATGATTGACCGCTGCCAGTGCTTCTGGGTGCGCAAATACCGCCTGAAGCAGGATATGAACAAAAACCGGCCGAGCGGCTGCGGCCACGGCATTCTGCTGTCGGTCGGCGGCTCCGGGGGCAGCCGTAATTTTGAAGGCGTTCTGCTCAGCGCGCGCTATTTCTTTGACGCGCTCGGCATGAGCTTTGACCATCATCTGACCTACGGCAGCGTTGATGAGTCCGGAGCCATCCTCAGGCACCCGACCGCCTGCGCCGAAGCCGAAAGCCTCGGCCGAAAGGTTGCGGATCTGAAGGCGATACCCTGATATAAACGTTTCGGGCGGCCGGTCCGTGCAGGCACCGCATGCAGCGAAAATCAGAATAATGTTCTCGTGAGTGTAAGCCGCGGGCAGGCTTCTGTGTTTTTTTTGTCATGCCGGTGCAGAGACTGTGTCACAACTGATTTATTCCGTCATTTCGACTGCAGGGAGAAATCTTTGATTCACTACAATCAACCATGTAAGAGTCCTCACATTCGTTCTGAATGACATATCTGGCTATTGCGGCACGATCTCGCAAGCCGGCAGCCAGGATTTTAATTTTAAAAGTATCATGACTGGACCCGGGTTTTCACCGGGGTGACGGCATAGAAACGAACCGGCTGCAGAAATTTGAAAAATGCTCTAAATCAAAACGGCATTCCCCCGGGGGAATGCCGTTTTGATTTTTTGATGCAAGCGCTGACGCAGGAGTTCCTCAGCCGACCTTGCGGCCGTCGGCCCAGAGCAGCTGCTCGGCGCTGGTAATATCCTCTTCAGCTCCTTTGCGCGCCCCGGGCTTGTCCCATGTGCGGAAGGAAAGCTGCACATTGCCCGGGTCCTCGACGAATTCAGCCGCGACAACGTGTATCGTGATGGCTTTTGCGCCATACTGCTTGACGCCATGGTAGTAGGCGTTGAAAAACGAGCGTTTCTGCTCCTGCAGGGCAATGCCGTTCTGTGAGGCCCAGTCTTTCAGCAGCTTTATCGCCAGGGCCAGGTCGCCCCGTATGCGCGAGCGGCTGAAATAAATTTTCGCGGTGTTCAGGCGTTCATCATATTTCTTCGGGGTGTATTTCTTCCGGTCGGCTGCGCTGCGGTTGGCCGGCTGCACCGAGTTCCAGAACCAGCGCAGCTTCTCGCAGTCGGTGCGCCGCGGCAATCCCAGGATTTTTTCGCGCACTTCATTGGCAAAGTACTCGACGCGCTCGGGCACAAGGGATTCCCATATTTCCAGGCCTTCCCACGGCGCGCTTTCCTTGGCGAGCTTGCCCACCATCCAGACCTGGAATGTGTCGACCCGGTTCAGGTGCGGCATGCACTCGCGGCCCCCGAAACCGCCGATGGCAACGGGTTTGATGTCGGAATACTGCTCCATGACGCCCATCAGGTAATTGCGGCCCGCGATCAGGTGCGCCTTCTGGCCCGGGGCCTTCAGAACCATGGTTTCATCATTGTCGCCGCAGGTCAGAAAATAGCACACCTGCTTGCCGGCAAGCTCGCGATGGTTGTCGGCGATGAATTTCTGCGTGCGCTTGGACGGTTTTTCCCAGCGGGTATAGCTGCCGATGATCACGTAGTCATAGGGCGCAACCGAAATCACCTGGTCGAAGTGCTTGACCTCGACGTGCTGGTCTTCTCCGAGCAGCGCCTTGAGCCAGTAGGCGACCTCAACGGTTGAAGAATAAATAGTGTCATATGCGATCAGTCCTCTTTTGCTCATGTGCCTGTCTCCTGTGGGGGCTTGAATGTTGTGCGCCGGGCATGGTAGAGTTGGTGCGCGCACATGTTCCGGCACTATAGCTGAAAACGAAGTGGTGCGCAATTGAATAATTCAGGCGGCTGAATAATGTCGACGCAAACTATCGGGCCCGCGCGGCCCGCGTCTTTTACGTTCACCGTGAGCGGCCTTGAGGAGCCGCTGCGCCTTGACCGGGCCATCGAGCGCTTCGTGCCGGAGGTAAGCCGCACGCAGGCGCGCGCGCTGATCAGTGTCGGCGCTGGCTGGGTCAACGGCCAGCGCGTGCAGGTGCTCTCCCGGCCGGTGCATAACGGCGACACTATTGTGGTATACAAAGGACGCGAAGGCTGGAAGAAGTTTTATGAGGCAGACAGCGCCAATATACTCTTTGAGGACGGCTGGCTGCTCGCCTACTGCAAGGAAAGCGGCATTCCCACGCAGGGCATTTTCTGCGACAGCTACAACAACCTGTACGCCGCCCTGCTGCGCATGCTGAAAAAACGCAGCCGCGAGGCATATCTCGGCCTGCATCACCGGCTCGATATCGATACGAGCGGGGTAGTACTGTTTGCGAAAAACAAAGACGCCAACCGCTCCATTCACTATCAGTTCAAAAACCGCTCGGTTGACAAGAGCTACCTGGCGCTGGTCAAGGGCCGACCCGCGTTTGACACACGGGAATTCAGCGCGGCGATCGCTAAAAAGGACGGCCGCTACCTGTGCGGCGATATACCCGGCAAGCCGGCCCAGACGTTTTTCCGGAAGCTGCATGAATTTGAGGGCTACAGTCTGCTGCGCGCGCACCCGAAGACCGGGCGCACCCACCAGATACGGCTGCATCTGGCTGCGCTGGGCCATCCGGTGCTGGGCGATCCGCTCTACGGCGGCGCCGGCGTCGTGCCCGGCTGCAGCCGCACCATGCTGCATGCCGAGGCCCTGCGCCTCACCCACCCGCACACCCGCCGTGAGCTGCGGGTTCGCGCTCCAATGCCGGCTGATATGCAGTCTCTCATGGATGGCTTTCAGCCGGAGTAATAACACCCGGAGGCGCACGAAGTACCATATCCTGCGCGCATGCCTGCGTGCCCGCCAACAGCCTGTACGCACGGGATAGAGGTTGCTTTTTTCCCGATATCCGGTATAATTTGTGTGTTTAAAATTTATAGTTTTTGCTGTTTTCAACTATTTTTTAAGCCCTTACTATCTCGTGGAGGAAAGACATGGAAGAAAAACTCAAACCCGGACCGCTGAACGGTGTAACGGTCCTTGATTTCACCTGGGTTCTGGCAGGCCCGTTTGCCACGCGCACCATGGCTGATATGGGCGCATATGTTATCAAGGTTGAACGCTACAAGGACGGAACCAATGAACGGCACCTGCCCCTTATCCGCGAGCATAACGGCGTCACACAGAGCTCCTACAATATTAACTGCAACCGCGGCAAAAAGAGCATCTGCGTCAATCTGAAAGAGCAGCGCGGCAGGGAACTGATCCATGAGCTGATCAAAAAAAGCGACGTCATGATCGAAAATTTTGCCCCCGGCGTCATGGACCGGCTCAAGCTCGACTATGAAAGCGTGAAGAAAATCAACCCCCGCATTATTTACTGCTCGGTCTCGTGCTTCGGGCACTGGGGACCCTACTACGAAAAACCGGGCTATGACATGATCGCCCAGGGCGCCAGCGGCTGGACCGACCAGTCTGAAATTCCGCAGATCGCTCCTGTCTCGATCGGCGACATGAATGCCGCTATCCATGCCTGCGTTGCGATTAACGCCGCGCTGTATAACCGTGAAAAAACCGGCAAGGGCCAGAATATCGATATTTCGATGATGGACTGCCTGTTCTCATTCCATGAGAACACGCTGCCCTGGTATTTGATGACCAGCGCCATGGGCTGTCCGGTTGAGCCGCCCAAAATCGGCCGCCTGCATCCCGGCTATGCGCCCTACGGCATTTATAAGGGTAAAAACGGTTTCGTCGTGATTGCCTCGCTCACACAGCCCCGCTGGGAGGCGATCGTTAAAACCATGGGCGAAAAGTATGCCTGGCTGCTTGATGAGCCGCGAGCAGCGACCGTTTCAATACGCTGCACCGAGGCAAACGCGCCTTTCATCCACCAGGTCGTTGAAGAGTGGGTGATGGCGCAGGATTCGGTAGAGGTTGCGGAGCGGCTGCTTGAGGCCAACGGCGTGCCGTGCCTGCGCACCCGCTCGATCAAAGAGCTGGCCGACACGGATGAGCATGTCAAGGCGCGCGAGATGATGGTTGAAATCGAACAGCCCTATATCGGCAAAATGAAAATGTACGGAAGCCCCCTGAAGATGTCCGAGACGCCCTGCGGCCCGCGCGGCCATGGCCCCTTCCTTGGCGAGCATACCGAGGAAGTTCTGGCGCATACGCTGGGCTACACGCGGGAGCAGGTCGAGGAACTGTACACTGCCAATGTGCTGCACATCGAGGAGGCGGCCAAGCCTCTGGTTAACCGGCAGTAACCGATCGCTCGACAGTTTTATGTCTTCAGAGCGGGGGCCGCGCATGCGGTCCCCGCTTTTTTATCTGTGCAGAGGTGGGACTTATTGAACGTCATGCCGCGTTCACCGGCGTACGTTTGTGCAGGCTCTCGATCCGGCGGCCATGCCCGGTTATCGCAGGCCGTATTTTTGAGCCACGCGCCTGAAACCGTCCGCCGCGCCCGTGATAACAGCATCATCTACGCAATAGGCGATGCGGAAATGCCCCGGCCTCCCGAACCCGCTTCCCGGCACAACCAGAATGCGCTCCTGCAGCAGGTCCTGCACGAACTGGACGTCATCATCCACGGGTGAGCGGGGGAACAGGTAAAAGGCGCCTTCGGGCCGCACAAAGCTGTAGCCGAGTTCGCCAAGCATGCCGCAGAGCAGGTCGCGCTTGCGCTGGTATATCCGGGCGTCGACACTCACTCCCTGCAGGCGGGCGATGATGCGCTGCATGATCGCCGGGGCGTTGACGAAACCGAGTGTGCGCTGTGCGAAGGCCAGTCCGTTCATCATGTCCTCAAGCGGAGTAAGCGCCGGGTTGACCGCGATATAACCGATGCGCTCACCCGGAATGGAGAGGTCTTTTGAATATGAGGTAGCCACAATGCTGTTAGGGCACACCTGCAGCATGCTCGGCACCGCGGCCCCGTCGAAAACGATTTTCGCGTACGGTTCATCGGAAATCAGGTATATCTCGCGCTGCAGCCTCCGGGAGGCATCCGCAATCACGCGTCCCAGTTCGGAGAGCACCCGGGCGCCGTAAATCCTGCCGGTCGGGTTGTTGGGCGAATTTATCAGAACCGCCTTGGTTTTTTCCGTGATCGCCGCGGCAATGGCATCCGTGCTCAGCATGAACGTATCGTCGGTCGGAACCGTTGTGCAGACGCCGCCGTGATTGCCGATATAGAAGTTGTATTCAACAAAATAGGGGCTGGGTACGATGACCTCGTCGCCGGGATCAAGCAGCGTTTTGAAGAGCACGTTCAGCGCGCCGCCCGCTCCGCAGGTCAGCACGATATGCTCGGCGAACAGGTCGAGGCCGTGCTGCTCTGAAACGTACTCTGCAACCTTTTCGCGGGCCTCCGCGTAGCCGGCATTGGACATGTAGCCGTGGCGCCCGGGCGCGCGCAGCGAGGCCTCTTCGCTCAGGACGCTGAAAAAATCCTGCGGCGGCTCGAGGTTCGGGTTGCCGAGGCTGAAGTCAAAAACACTCTCGGCGCCGAACTGCTTTTTGAGCTGCGCGCCCTGCTCGAACATTTTGCGTATCCAGGATGATTTCTGCAGATTCGTCTTTACCGCGGACGATATGGCCATGCGCTTCTCCTTGTCGATAGTGTATTCAGATCCGGTGCCGCAGCCACTGTACTTCAAACGGCAGCAGAAATCAACTCCACGGGCAGGCTGGAAGGCGCCCGGGCGGCCGGTGCGTGCAGGAGAAATTACGCGGATGCGGCCGTGCGGTCTGTGCCGGCAATGGGCATGGTGATGATAATCGTGCATCCGGGCCCGTCATTGTTAACGGCCCGTACGCGTCCGCCCATGGCCGTGACGAGGCTTTTTACCAGGGCCAGGCCGATGCCGGTTCCGCCGGTGGTGCGGGTCAGATCGTTATCGACCCGGTAAAAATTGCCGAATACTTTTTTAAGGGCGTGGCGGGGGATTCCCGGCCCGGTGTCTGAAAGGATGATGCGCACCCGCCGACCGTCGCGGCAGCAGCGCAGGAGCAGTTCCTTGACAGGGGCCTGCGAGCCGAATTTGAGGCTGTTTTCGATCAGGTTGATCAGAATCTGAATCATGGCCTCGCGGTCATAGGCGCATTCGGGCAGGTTCTCTTCGCGCTCGATGCGCAGCACGAAGCCGGCCTTCTGGATCTGGGTCTGCATGATTGCGCCTGCTTCCTGGAATACGTCATCAAACGTCCCGCATGCGAGGCTCAAACGGCGCTGGTGCCTTTCCAGTTTCGCGAATTCCAGCACGTTGTTGATCAGGCGCGCCAGCCGTGAGGTTTCCGACCCCAGAATGCGGTAGTATTCATGCTCGCGGTCCTGGCTGCGGGCAATGCCCTGTTCGAGCATTTCAATATACATGCGGATGGTGCTGAGCGGGGTTTTAAGCTCATGGGTCACCGCGGAGACAAACCCGCTGCGGCGCTCTGAAAGCTCGACTACGGCGCTGACGCTTTTGTAGATAACAAACAGGCCGATCAGAATAATCGCGGCCAGCAGCACCATGACGCGGGTGAGCGGTGCGCGCGCGGCAGATTCCGGCACCGTGTCGCAGGTAAGGCTGGCCTGCAGCAGTGAAAAAGGGCGCGGCAGGGAGCGCTGCAGCGTAAAGACCGGGTTCATTGACACCGTGCCGGCGCGCAGGGTTTTTACGGCACGGCCTTCGCTGAAGGCCGTCAGGCTGAGGTGGGTGAAGCGGCTCATGGGCTGGTCGGAGAAATACGTGCGCATGAGGTGCGCAAGCATATCGTAGAGGCTGATAACAGCTCCCTGGCAGTAGAACTGATTGTTGAGCAGTATCCTGCGGAAAAGATAGAGATGGCTGCTGTCGAGAAAAACCGCCTGCATGGGGTCGATCTCGACCAGCAGCTCGCCGGGCTCCTCCAGGATTTCCTGCCAGAAATCGTGAAACGGCCCGTCTTCCTCCATGTCAGGCACACTGAACGCGGAGAGTTCCCGGCTCTCTTCAATCGTGCGCGCGACGATGGCGCGCACGGTGTCGCTGTCTTTGATGGCACGGCGGGCTTCAAGCATGCGCGCGAGCATCAGGCGCTGGTCGGACTGCGCAACCTGCAGAACCTGCTGGGGCGTGAGGTTTTCAACGCGGCGCTGTCTATGGCGCGCAGACAGCGTATCCGGGCGGTAGCCGTCATGGCGCAGGTATTTTTCGGCGAATGCGAGCCTGCCGTAGCGCGCGCCGGCGGCGTGCTGCTCGCGCGAGGTGTCGAAAGAATCGGGCAGATCGTGCCTGAAGCGGTTGAACGCATCGTTGAATTTTTTCAGCTTTTCAATCCGGCCGCGCTGGATGTCCGTGAGATTGTCAAACATGCCGGCCAGCGGCGTCTGAAACGATCCGTCCGGGTTGTTCTGCATGTAGGCAAGAACGTAGGGCGGCTTCAGGCTGTGATCGATGGCTCCGGGTCCCTCATAGTCGGCATTGTATGCTTCAATCGGTCGGGACTCTTCGAGGGCCACCAGCTCGCTGAGCTCGTTTTCCATCAGGGAAAAGACCGTCTCGGCAAAGTAGCGCAGCTCGGCGAGCTCCTCCTGCTCAATACCCCGGTAGGTGCGCAGCATCAGATAGGCAAGCGGTACCGATATCGCCAGGGAAAACAGCACGAGCAGGGCCGTGAGTTTTCTCATGCATCAAGCTCCAGCCGGTAGCCTTCGCCGCGCACGGTGCCGATCAGATGATTGGCGCCGATCAGGGCGGCAATTTTTTTGCGCAGTTTCAGGATATGAATGTCGACGGTGCGGGTTTCAATGTCCGCGTCCGCGTAGTTCCATACGTCCCGCAGGAGGTCTTTTTTTGAAACGATGCGGTCTCGGTGCCGATGAAGATACAGCATGATATCCATTTCGCGGCGGGTGATTTCAAGCGTGGTTCCCATGGCTGATGCCGTGAGGTTCATGCCGTCAAAATGAATGCCCTGCACGCTGAGCTGCTCATCGCCGGTCAGCTTGCCGCTGCGCCGCAGCACGGCCTCAACGCGCACCATCAGCTCCCGCAGCGAAAACGGCTTGCAGATATAGTCATCTGCGCCGGATTTGAAACCGTTGATGATATCGTCTTCGGAACCCTTTGCGGTCATGATAATAACGGCCTGCGAGGGTTTGGCCTTGCGCACCTGGCTGCAGATGGCAAAGCCGTCGACATGCGGCAGCATGACATCCAGGAGGATCAGGTCGAATTTTTCACGCAGGGCCGTTTCCAGCCCGGCAGCGCCGTCCTCGATGCCGGCCGGTTCATAGCCGTTAAATACAAGCACGTCCAGCAGGCCGTCAAGAATCGCACGGTCGTCTTCCACTACGAGTATGCGGGCTTTTGTCTTGTGCATTGAGATATATTCCTCTGTGTGCGTGCTTCCGGACCCTGCGGGCCGCGCCGCTTGTGCGTACCGTTTTTCGTATGGCTACGTTGCCGTTTCAATTATAGGGGAGACGCAAAAAATGCAAGGTAAAAGTTATGCAAAACGGGTTGGGCTTTATTTTACTATAGTTTGCATTGCAGACCGCGCCCGGGCGGCTAAACTGGAGGCAGTAAAGCACTGCAGCGGGGAAAACGCTCCCCTGATCGTTTGAGCGGATGCTACAGGAGCCGGTATGAATGCGGTACGTTTTATAAAAAATAAAATATGCGCTTTCAGGCACACGCGCAGCACCGACACTGCGGCTGACCTGGCGCTGTACCGCCAGCTCAGGCGTACTGAGAATAGACTCCACGAGGCCCGTGAGTGCCTGGGCAGGAAGCTCGCCGCACAGCAGGATATGACCAGCCCGGACATTGAACACCTGCGTCGCGAAGTGGCGCGGCTTGAGACCGAATACCAGAGCGCGCAAATGAATGTGCGCGCATATTTTTACCTGCAATCATGCCCCGGCAGCCTGATGGAGGGCGAAACTCCTGCCGGGCATACCGCGCAGTAGCCTTTTCCGCGGGCCGGCACGCATGGTATCCCCTCCCCCCCCTCCTTGCGTGCGTGCCGGCCCGCATCTCCCCCTCTGGATCATGCAGCAAAATTCTGTAAACACATTGTCGTTTCGAAAAAGCGCCC
>CAIRTM010000010.1 GCA_903881505.1 uncultured delta proteobacterium
AAAAACACGGCCTACGTCGTTTCCCAGCGCCGCCCGCTCGAGGCCCCCGGAGCCGTTGTCGTGCCCGGCGGGATCGCCTTTCCCGGTGCTGAGGGTGACCGGCCCAACCAGCTCAGCCTGATCAGGATACTGGGTCCCGGCAAGGCTGAATTCGTGGCGGCACGCTACACGCTGCTTAACAGCCCCATTTACCAGTATTTCGGCGTTGACACGCTCGACATCTTCAACCGCTATGCGCTGGCGGGAAATGCGAACGACTTTATCAGCCCGCCCTATGACAACCCGTATTATAACAACGTGGCGTTCATAGACCTTATAACCGGGGTGCTGACGCCCATCGAGCTCAACAACTACGGCGCAGCAGCCGGCGTTGCCATCAAACCGTAACAACGGCAGCGCCCAGTTTGCTTCTCCCTCTCCCGCAGGGCAGTCCCGCCCTGCGGGATTTTTTATGGCCTTCGCGGGCAACCCCGGCAGCTGGCGTACGCAGTGCGCGGCACGACCGCTGACCGGAAAGGGTTTTTCATTCACAGCACGGTTTTTTGTGGTACAGTATAAACATGCACATGAAAGGAGCTATGCTCATGGTTTTTCGTCACACACCGTGCGCGGCGGCTGCCGTCTGCCTGCTCCCGGTTTTCATCATTGCCGCATTCTCCGCGCCGCCGGCCCATGCGGCCGCGCCGCAGAACCACATCAGCAGTCTGAATGATGTGCTGGAAAACGCACGCGCGCACGGCTCTGCGAATTTTCTCAAGGCGGCCGATGAGCTTATCGGACGCGCGCAGGCCCAGGGCATTGTCCCGGTTATCGTGCGCCTTCGCGACGGCGATCTGCCCTATGGTGTTTTTGCTGATAGCACGAAACCCCTCTCTCTGACCATCGAAGGCCTGCAAAGCGCGGTGCTCGACGATATATTCGCCCTGACCGGACGTGATGAAACCGGCCTGCACGTCAAGCGCTTCGATCTGATCCCGGCCATGGCACTGCAGGTTGACGCGGCAGGATTAGAGGCCCTGCTCGGGCACCCGAATGTTGTTGACGTTATCGAGGACATACCGGTACCGCCCGCGCTGCAGGACAGCGTTCCCCTGATCGGCGCAGGCCCTGACGGCTCGTTTGCCGGCTACACCGGGCAGGGCCAGACAGTGGCGATCCTTGACACCGGAGTTGATAAAAGCCACGCGTATTTGAGCGGCAAGATCGTGTCGGAGGCCTGTTATTCTTCAAATGTCGACGGCGGCGGCTCATCGCTGTGCCCGGGCGGAGCCGCTTCATCAACCGCCGAAGATTCAGCCCTGAACTGCGACCTTTCAATCTATGGCTGCGACCACGGTACGCATGTTGCCGGCATCGCGGCCGCCAGCGGCAGCATGTTTTCTGGCGTTGCAAAAGACGCATCCATTATCGCCGTGCAGGTCTTCAGCCGCTTTGATACCGGCTGCGGCAGCGCTCCCGCGCCCTGCGCGATGTCATACACCAGCGACCAGATCAAGGGTCTCGAGCGGGTGTACGCGCTGCGCAACAGTTATGCCATCGCCGCGGCCAACATGAGCCTCGGCGGCGGGCTGTACCCGTCTCCGTGCAATGACGATTCCCGCAAACCCGTTATCGACAGCCTGCGCGAGGCCGGCATCGCGACGGTCATATCGAGCGGCAACAGCTCTTCAACATCCGCGCTGGGCTTGCCCGGCTGCATCGGCAGCGCGGTGAGCGTGGGCAGCACGACAAAAACCGACGAGGTCTCCGCGTTCTCCAACAGCGCCTGGTTTCTATCCCTGCTTGCGCCGGGCAGCCTTATCCAGTCAACGGTGCCGCAGAGCGGCTACGGCTACAAGAGCGGCACGTCCATGGCAGCCCCGCATGTCAGCGGCGCCTGGGCGGTGCTGAAGCAGGCCCGACCCGATACGGCTGTGACCGAAACGCTGGCCGCGCTGCAGGTTAACGGGACGCCGGTGACCGACATGCGGCCCGGGGCCGACAGCCGGGTCAAGCCGAGAATTGATGTGACGGGCGCCCTTTCCAGCCTCATGGCCCCGGGTGCATGGCTGCGCCGGGATGACGGTGTGCAGATCAGCGCCGCAGGCCTTGCCGAAGGCGGCACCCTGACGGTTGCGTCGCGCTGGCAGCCTGGCGACCTTGCCCCGCGCGGTGTCATCACAAAAATGCGTATCGGTGTATATGACGCGCCTTCCGATGCCGCTGTACAGATCTGGCAGGGACCGGATGCCGCCTCACTGCAGCTGTGCTACAGCCAGCCGTTCACGCCGGCTGCCCGCCAGCTTAACGAAATCGTGCTTGATACGCCGTATGCTGTTAACAGCTCGCAGGAGCTGTGGTTCGGCTGGTCGGCACTGCACGGCGCGGGGCAGTACCCGTGCGCGCTTGACGGCGAAACGGAGGCAGGCCTGAAGGGCAACCTCTTCAGCCCGGGCGGAGACTGGCAGAATTTCAGCCAGGCAGGCGACTGGCTTGTGCATGCCCTGCGCATTGACTGCATGAACGACGGGCACTGCCCTGCCGGCTACATCTGCGAAAACCAGGCGTGCGTTGAAGACTGCAGCCTGACCATACGGCACAAAAAACTGCGCGCCGAAAAGCTGTTCACGGCCAGGAAGCTTACGCTGAAAATCACGGGCGGGGAAAATTTTAACCCCTTCGGCACGATTGACATCGCTCCGTTCGAGGTAATCTCAACCACGATTAAAATCAAAAAAAATGTCCTGAGAATCAGGGCAATCGCGCCCGCCGGATTGCAGGCGGGCATGTACACCATACGCGTTGGTGACTGTTACGGAGAGATTGGGATTCTGTGAGGCGGTATCGGCCCTCCCGTAACGACTCATCAGACCGGAGAAAACCAGCATGCAGCATTGCTGTAACTATTTGAATTTTCTTGATTCCGGCCTGCGTCCGCATGAACGTGCGCCATTCTTTCAGGCCCGGTTTTCATAATTTCATCATAGTGAATCTACTCAAGATTCCGGTCCCGATACCGATGATAAGTAACATTGAGGCAGGCTTGTACGTTCTCGAAGCATTACCCGTGTCTTATTCAGGAAAAAACCGGGAAAACGCAATAATGAAAGGCAAAACAATGAAGAAAAACCGGCTCGTTCAGACAAACGCAGCGGCTGTCGCGGCAGTGACGTTTGCCGTGTGCATGATCATCCCCTGCTCTTCCTTCGCGTTCCGAAACCCGAACCGGAATCCGCAGGACATCGTGCAGCAGAAGCCTTCAACACCGGCCGGCTCCATCGCGCAAGGTGCTGTGCCTGCCGGGAGCAATCAGGATGAGGCGTCACAGGCTGCCGAAAAAGGCGGGTTTGAAAACAGCGCGGCAGCGGTCCTGTCACCGGGCGAGATCAGCATGGCAGCTGCATCGGATGCCCTGCTGAAATCAAGCGGGCTCATTGATTTCAACCGCACGAGCGGCCGCCGGTGGCAGGCCGCCTTCAGCGCGCAGACGGGAAACGTTACGAGGCTCTTCGGTGCAGCGTCCAAACCCTACAGCGGCGGTCCGGAAAGCGCCGCGCGTGCATTCCTGCAGGATGCGCACGCGCTGTTCGGCCTGCAGGCGGACCTGTCCGGACTCACGACCGCGAAGATCAGCCAGACACCTGAACGGCAGCATGTCAGGTTTCAGCAGGCCTATAACGGCGTGCCTGTCCAGGGAGCCCATATCACCGTGCACAGCGACCCGCAGGGCCATGTGACCATGGTACAGAACAGCTGCCCGGGAAAAACCACGCCTGCGAATCAAAACCGGATGAACCGCGAAACGGCCCAGGGCATTGCCCGTAATGATCTGGGTGCATACCTGGGCGCACAGACAGCCCTGTCTGATTCGGAAGCCGAAAACCTGATCGTGCCCTGCAAGTCGGGGTACTGCTATATCTGGAAAATAACCACGCCCGTTAAAAACCCGCCGGGCCTGTGGGTCTCTCATGTGGACGCTGAAAGCGGTGAAATAGTGTACCGGGCCAACGAAGTCCTGTACATAAAAGACGGCCAGGGCCGCGGCTATCGCAACAACGACGAATACTGGCTTGGCAGAATACGGGGCGTCAAGCTCTACGACCTGTTCGAAACCAAAGACATGTATCTCCAGGGCCTGCTCCACGGCACGCACGCAACCATTTATGATTATGCTGAATCCTGCTCGGATACGGATGGTGAAGCGAAATGCCGCAAACTTGACGGGCTTAATTTGGCATATGCGCCCGACCTCAATTTCAAATACTACCCCGATGTCTCCGAGGATAATTATCCGTACACGGACTCAAAGTCCTGGTTTGACCAGGCCCATGCCTACTATAAACACACTGAAGTCTGGGAATGGTGGCAGAAAAATGTTATCCAAAAATACGGGCCGAGCAACATAGACTACTTCTACTGGCTTTCAATACCGGCGGTTGTCAATGTCGGCAGCTGGGATGAGGATGGGCTCAGCCTTTTCTGCAACGCGTTCTACAGCCCTGTTCAGTTTTTGAACCCGGAAAATGATAATCTGCCCGGTTTTGCCTACTCTGACGACGGCAGCTGCACCACCTCGGATTACGGTGCGGACCTTGTCAATGACAGCGACATCGTTCGCCATGAATACACGCATGCGATCATGGACTGGGCCGGTTTTGATGACAGCGGCCAGTTCGGCGGTGAAGTTGACGGCTACGGCCGCTCAATGGGAGAGGGCAATTCAGACTGGTATGCTTTCCTGGCATCGGGCAAGCCGGACATTGGCTATGTTGCGTTCCCGCCCTGGGGCTTGAGAACCATCGATAACGCCAACCGGTATCCCGATGATGTCGATGATCCCAGTTACCTGTACTCGACTGACAATGAATCGGATTGCGCCGGTGAACTGATAGCGCTGCCCGAAGAGCACTATACCGGAGAGATCTGGGGGGGCTACCTGTTCGAACTCTCACGGGTGCTGAAGACAAAAGCCCTTGGATTTGTCTATCCGTCATCTTTCTATTTCGAAACCGACGGCGGCCATAGAGACGGATACTCCGATTTCGTTGATGCCATCCGGGCGCAGCGTGACGCTGAGCTTGACAGGACCGGCAGCAACAAGCTGTTTCTCAAGGCATTCGGTTCCATGGTAAGCCGCGGTTTTATCCGCCCGCTGGCGCCCCTGTACTCCTCATGCGACTATTTCGGCACCGGAATCAGCGGCACGGACGAACGCGACTATATCTGGCTGAACGCCCCCCTGAAGCTCAAAACCGAAGCGAACCTGCTGATCACCGGCGACCTTCACGAATATCCGGTCTATGCATACGCCGGCATGAACCTGACCGCCCAGGTCAAGGCCAAATCGGTCGGCATGCGCGGGCCCAGCATAAAGCTGTACAGCATCGACGGCACGCTGCTTGACTTTATCGATTACACCAGCAACACCCAGGTTAAGAAAGCATCGCTGACCTACACCATACCGGCAGACGGCATGTACGTAGTGCGGGTTTCCGGACGAACAGAGCCGCGCCGAGGCTATTACACCTTTCAGTTAACCGTACAATAAATACGCTCCCTCACCCGGGGATCCACCGGCCTGACAGTCCGCCGATGGGTTCCCGGTTGCGTTCCCTTCACAGCCCGCGCCGCGCCCGTGCCTGCCCCGGCAAAAGCACACCGCAAACAATGCCCCCCGGACATGCACGCATGCTCCTACGCTCACACGTATGTCTTGCAAAAAAGACAGCTGCGCCTATACTTCAAGTATACGCAGCATGCGGCAGCCTCAACAAATGCATCCTTCTGCAGAAAGGCGTAAAAATATGAAAACGACTATGCGTTTGTTTACAGTGTGCCTGACAATTCTCATAGTGCCCGCAATCGCCGCGGCCAAAATCAAAACCAAAAACCTCGCGAGCACCACACAGCAAACCGCCTCCATTGCTTTTGATCCAGCCGGACTGCCGCATGCTGCCTATCAGGGCACTGACTACGGCCTGTACCATGCGCGCTTCGACGGAAAAATATGGCAGCGCGAAAAAATCGACGATACCCAGTACTACGGCAACTCGATTGCGATCGATTCACAGGGCCGCATCCACATCGTCTACGGCGCCGAACGCATCAACGGGACCGCGACCTATCAGCTTATGCACGCCTATTACAACGGCGGTTCATGGCAGCTGACAGCGCTGCTCTCCGAAGAGGGCAACCCGAAATTCAACCCCCGGATCGCCCTGGACGCTGCCGGCAGGCCCCGGGTGCTGTTCCTGGAAAACGCGGGCTACCGGTACGCGACCTATAACGGGACGAGCTGGCAGTTTGAAGACACCGGCCTGCCGTGGGGCTGGTACTCGGACGGCTTTGCGCTGGATGCCGCCGGGCATGCGCATGTATGCTATTCGGTCAACTATTCGGGCAGCTTCTATGCGACAAATGCATCCGGTTCATGGGTTGCTACACAGCTCTCGGACGGTAGCGCCGGCGCCACAGCCATAGACCTTGATGCTGCAGGCCGACCGCGCGTCGTGACCGCCGAGGGCGGCGTTCTCATCCTTCACAGCTTCGACGGCGCGAACTGGTCGCATGAAACCATGCTTGACTTCAGTGATGCCGCCCCCGGCATCACCGCCCTGTTTGAACCCCATATCGCCATGGAGATCGATGAGAATGGCCGCCCCCGCATCATGTCCGGGCTTTACCTCACCTCAGGCACCGGGTATGCGAACACCGCGGCGTTCGTATTCGACAACGGGGTTTTCTGGAACGCTCTCCTGGTTGACAGGAAAGGCGGTTTTTATCCGGACATCGCCCTGGATCGGCAGGGTGATGCCGTTGTCACCTATTGCGGCGCACTGAAGGGCGGGAACACCACTAAAACGAAATGGGCGCGCATCATCCTGCCCGACCTCACGGGCACGTGGGCGCAGCTTGAGCTGAACGGCTCGACCGTGGCCGGCACGCTGCATATAACAAACCAGGGCTTGGACAAGTCCGGTAAGGCGCGTGTGACGCTGTGGCTCTCGGATGACGCGATTCTTGATGATACCGATACGGAACTGCCGGAGTTTCTGCGCCTGAAAAGTTTAAAGCCGGGCGCCATGGTCAGCCTGCCGGTCGAACTCACATCAGCCGGCGCCATTGCAGGCAGATACCTGATCGCGGTGATCGACCCTGATTTCATCGTGCCCGACAGCAGCTGGGCCGACAACCTGGTTCCGGCCCTGCTGAACCCGTAACAGCCCGGTGCAGGCGCAGGGGATGCGCCAGCCGCCAAAAATCAAGGCCCTGCGTCCTGGGTACGTACAGGAACAAAAAAACAGTGCCCCGTCACACAATTTCACGAACCTCCCTTCTGATCCGTACATTGAACCGTGCGCAATAAAAATCTGCTGCGCCGCAGCGGCGCTCGTGCGGCAGGCCGTTCATCTCTATACCTGAAAAACCCATGCAGCCGTTCCAGAACCCGCAGGAGATTACACACACATCCCATGCATATTGTATTTTTGCACCGGTCAGGGTATGGTGAGAGGCAACCAGCAATGCCTACAATGCAAGGAGGTCCGTTATGCTCTATCGAACCATGCCGAAAAACGGCGACCGTCTCTCGATCCTGGGCTTCGGCGCCATGCGCCTGCCTTCGAAAAAGGGCAAAATCGACGAACCGCGCGCAACCGCGCAGATCCGCATGGCCATTGACCGCGGCGTCAATTATATCGACGCGGCCATGCCCTATCATGCCGGTGCCTGCGAGCCCTTTCTCGGCAGGGCGCTGTCAGGCGGCTGGCGCGAGAGGGTAAAACTTGCAACCAAGCTTCCGCACTGGGACGTGGCAACGCGTGAAGACATGGATGCGCTTCTGCGCGTGCAGCTTCAGAACCTTCAAACAGATCATATCGACTACTACCTGCTGCACCAGCTGGGCCTTGACGACTGGCAGCGCCTGAGCACAATCGGCATCGTCGACTTTCTTGACCGGGCCAGGGCCGAAGGAAAGATCATCAATGCGGGCTTTTCATTCCACAGCAGCTATGAGGATTTTACCGCCCTGGTCGATGCCTGGGACTGGGATTTCTGCCAGATACAGTACAACTACCTTGATGAGCAGCATCAGGCCGGAACCCGGGGGCTGCACTATGCGGCGTCAAAGGGGCTGGGCGTTATCGTCATGGAGCCCCTGCGGGGCGGCAACCTGGCAAAGATGCCGACTGAAGTCAAGGCATTTTTCGATGAGGCCGAACACAGGCGCAGCGCGGCCGAATGGGCCCTGCGCTGGGTCTGGAACCACCCGGAGGTCACCTGCGTGCTTTCGGGGATGAACGATGAGGCCCATATCGAGGAAAACCTGAGAATAGCAGACGAAGCGCTGCCGAATTCGCTCAGCGCAACCGAGCTTGAAATCATCAGCTGTGTCGAGAAGAAATACCGCAGCCTGATGAAAGTCGGCTGCACGGGCTGCCGCTACTGCATGCCGTGCCCGGCAGGGGTTGCGATTCCCGAATGCTTCGACGCCTATAATGCCGGGCTGTGGGGCAATAAAATCGAGGGGCTGTTCCGCTACCTGTTCATGGTGGCCCGTCCCCTGAAGGAGGGCCCCGACGGGTTTGCCTCGCGCTGCACGGATTGCGGCGAGTGCGAAAAGAAATGCCCGCAGCAGATCGAGATACGCAACCACCTTAAAGGTGTGGCGGCGAAATTCGAGGGCCTCAAACTCAGGCTGATCATCAGGCTCATGCGCCTGCTCATGGGGTGGAAGCGCCGGGGCAATCTGAAGCGGGGCCGGGCGCTGCTGCGCTGACATGCCGGCACAGCAGGCCGCCGGCGGGGCTCATGCGTTATGATCCGGCGCTTGCGGATGCCGGCACGTCGAACGCGCTGCGCAGCGTTTCGGCCAGGGACAGGCGGTTCAGGGGCTTCATGATAAATGCGCGCACACCGCCGGCCATCGCCGCATCGGCAGTCACCGTATCGCTGTATCCCGTGCACAGGATGACCGGAATGTCCGCGCGCAGGCTCATCAGGCGCTGGGCCAGCTCATAGCCCGTAAGCCCGGGCATTGTCTGATCAGTGATGACAACGTCGAATGCAGCTGGGTCTTTTCCAAACAGCTCCAGCGCCTCAGCCGCGTTTGCGGCGGTCGTCACCCGATAGCCGAGCGAGGCCAGTATGTTGCTGCCCACATCCCGCAGCGCCGGCTCGTCATCCACCAGCAGCACACGCTCATCTCCCCGGGGCGCGCTGCGCGCCGGCAGATCGTCGTCATGCCCGGCCGTTTCTTCAGCCCGGGGCAGCAGCACGTGAAAAACCGTGCCCCTGCCCGGCTCGCTGTACATTTTTATGTCGCCCTTGAGGCTTTTGACAATCCCGTGGACAACGGCCAGGCCCATGCCGGTACCTTCGCCGACCGGCTTGGTGGTAAAAAAAGGCTCAAAAATCCTGGCAGCGATATCTTCGTGTATGCCCGTGCCGGTATCTTTGACGCTCAGCTGCACATACGGACCCGGGGGAAGGTCGGCGTAGGCGACGGCGGTCATGGCGTCGATATCAACGGCGCTGAGCTTCAGGGTAAGCACGCCGCCGTTCAGCCGCATGGCATGGCCGGCGTTGGCGCACAGGTTCATGACGATCTGCTGCAGCTGTGTGGCATCGGCTATGACGATATCGCGTGCGGCTGCGACATCCGTCTGGATATCGATGGTTGCCGGAATCAAGGAACGCAGCAGGCCGAGCGCTTCCCGGATGACAAGATGCATCTGCACGGGTCTGGGCTCAGCTGTGCCCGCCCGGCTGAATACAAGGATCTGCTTCACAAGCTCCTTTGCGCGCTCTGAGGCCTTCAATACCTGGGAAAGATTATCCTTCATCATCGCATCGTCCGCGGGCAGATGCAGAGAGAGCTCGGTAAAGCCGATAATCGCACCCAGGATATTGTTGAAATCGTGGGCGATGCCGCCGGCAAGCGTGCCGATGGCCTCCATTTTATGGGCCTGGCGGATCTGTTCCTCGAGGCGCTTTCTGTCGGATATATCGCGGCTGGATGAAATGGCCGCCATGGGGCCGCCGTCGGCATTTTCCTGCAGCGCAACACTGGTTTCAACCTCGATGATGCGCCCGTCCTTGCGGATCCGGGTGGCGAGCCTGCTGCGCACGAGCCTCTTTTCGAACACCTCGTCGATCAGGGCGATGCTTTGCTGCCAGCTTTTTTCATCATCAGGGGTAAGTATGGAGGCATGCTGTCCGACAATCTCGTCGGGGCGGTAGCCGTATACATCGTACACCGAGTCATTGGCCATGGTGACATAGCCATCGCTGTCGGTGACAAAAATCGCATCGGGTGAAGTTTTGAAAAGCGTTTCAAAGTGGTCGCGCGCCCGCTGGATTTCGAGCCGGCTTTGGGTAAGCAGACGGTTTGAGGCTTCGAGCTCGGCGGTTTTGGCCTGGACCATTTCCTCCAGCCGGGTGCGGTGCTGCTGCAGTTCGGACTCAAGCGCGGTGCGCAGGGCAAGCTCATCCTGAATGCGCCGGTTATAGTCGTGCAGCTTGCCGACAACGGCGCCGATAAGTATTTCAATCAGGGTCCCCGCAAGGCCGACGCCGCCGACGTAAAACTTTTCCATCCAGTCGATGCCGACCGCAAAGCACAGCGCAATATTGACCGGCGCGCCCAGCACGGCCGCCCCGATACCCGCCCATGTGCCATAACACCATGCAATAATAACAATGGGGATAATCGTGGCGATCGCCATGCCCCTGCCGGGCGTATAGGTCATCAGGATAAAAATCGCCACATACAGCGCGACGGAGAACACGGAAATGAGCAGACGGCGGTCCAAGAATTTGATGCCTGGCATCATGCTTCTTTCCTGAATACTGTGCATACCGGGCAACATAGCGGCGCTTTACATGCTGCTGCCCACGGGCACGGAGATTGCGTTGGAATGGTGAAACTATAAAGTGCGCGCTGCGGTGTGTCAATGTATAAATTTGCCGGTATTGCAGCAGGGCCCCGGATGCCGGAACCGGCATCCGGTTTTCTCCTGCCGGCTGCCGACTCCCCACAGCGGGCCCGGCACTGAAGGCCTGGTGAGGGCGCCTGTCTGCGCGTGCGCGGCTGTTTGCTGTTTATCCTTGAATTTGATATGGTTGGGTCGCAATCCATGACCGTCACATGCCGCCGACTGCAGGCGGCGGCATGGTGGGTTGATGTCATGCATTAGAAAGCGCATCCTGGTGCATGTCGGCTGAATACGGGAGTGTGACGCGGCAGTGAACGAAACGGCAGATTGCTCGGGCATGCGCGGCAAAACAGTGCTGATCACCGGGGCTGACGGCGGCATCGGCAGGCATACCGTGCAGGGGATCGCTCTGCAGGGAGCACATGTCATTATGGCATGTATCGACGCACGGAAGGCCGGGCCTGTCCGCGACGAGATCTCCTGGCAGACGCGCAATGAACATATCGACGTCATGCAGCTCGACCTTGCATCCCAGGATGACATACGCCGGTTTGCCGCCGAGTTCACGACCGGACACGAAATTCTGGATGTGCTGATCAACAATGCCGGCGTTTTTTCGCTGCAGCGGCTCGAAACCGAAGACGGCCTGGAGCGCACGATCGGCGTCAACTATTTCGGCCATTACCTTTTGACACACCTGCTGCTGCCCCTGCTCCGCAAGGCTGGCAGGGCCCGCATCATCAATGTTGCATCAAACGCATACAAGCAGGCGAGCCTTGACCAGGACGACCTTCAGACAAGGAGCGGCTACACCGGCATGAAAGCCTATTCCCTGTCAAAGCTCGCCGTTATTCTCTTCACGCAGGAACTGGCCGAGCGCCTGCGCGCCACCGGCATAACGGCGAACGCGGTGCACCCCGGGCATGCCGCAACCGGCATCTGGAATATGTGGGAACACCCGGCATGGTATCAGCGATGTGCGCTGATGCTGATGCGGCTGTTTTTGCTGCCGCCGGAGCAAGCGGCAGCCGCCAGCGTGTATCTCGCCTGCTCTGATGAGGTTGACGGCGTTAGCGGAACATATTTTTCACAACAAAAGCCGGCCGCCGTCAGGTCGAAGTATGCTACAATTGCAGCACGGAAAAAACTCTGGTCCATCAGCCGTGAATTGACGCGGGCCGAATGGGAATTCTAAATACATCCGCATGCCGTAATGCTGCCGGAGAAAAAGGGGGAACGCGATGCTTGCAGTGTTCATGACCGGGATCATCGTGCTGTGCGCTTTTCTGCTGGCAGTGTATCAGGCAAAATACCGCGGCCTGCCGCAGACTGATTTTAAACCGAGGGTGCTGTGGCTGCGCGCGCTGATCTATTTTTGCGTCTGCCTGATTGTCTCCTGGGCCGCCGGCACCATGGAAAAACTTCTTGCCAATCCTTTTGTCACGCAGGCGCAGCTCCAAAGCAGGGCCTGGATCATCTGGACCGCCGGCAGCTTTGTGCTTGTTTTCATCGCCTACTGGATCGTCTGGGCGAGCATGACCATTACGTTCGGGCGCAGGCGCTGCCTGCCGGTGCAAATATGCTTTGGCCTTGTCTGGGGAGCGTGCACGTCGCAGATATTTCTGACAATCTGGCACTTCTGCGGGATTTTCGGCTGGCCGCTGTGGGGCCGCTGGATTCTGGGCTATGCGCTGCTGAGTGCCTATATGGGCCTGTTTCAGGATATGTGGTGGGATGTCTACGTGGTGCCGGAGCATGACACGCCGCTCTCGCTCAAGCTGAAAGTTATTTTTTCGCATGTCCCGAACATGACGGTATGCCTGACGTACCTGGCACTCTATGACAACCAGTGGATATTTGTCATGCTGCAGACCATGGCGCTGACCGGGGCGGCCATATTCATGCGCTTCCCGCCGTGGTGGGAAACAATCGACGTGGTCGCTCCCAGGACCGCGCCCGGATTGTTCGGCCTGCCGCATGCGGCAGGCTATATCGGGGACGAGAGGCAGCCGCCGCGCTGCTGAAGGCGCTCGGGGGACATGACCTGCGATTACGCTCCCATGATATGCGGGCCCGGGACCACAGCTTCATGTGCCAGACATGCGATGTTCATACATGATGTCACGATGCCATGTGACGATATGACCCGGCGTTTGTGCGGCTTTTTTTGTACGGATTACCGCAGCGGGAGATTACGCATGAAAAGAACCTTGATTGCTTTGATTTCCGTTGTGCTTTCCAGCTGCCCTGCCCATGCCGACTCCTGCCCTGTAGAGCAATACACGAACGAACTGTCCAGGATCAGGGCGCAGGACGTGAATGCCGTCGTTAAAGCGGCCAATGAATTGATCAAGATTTCAGCTGACAGGGATGATCCTTGCAGGGATCAGCTGATGCACGAGTTCAGAAGCTATTATCGCGCGGCACTGTCGGCGTATGAAAAGAAAAGCAGGGTCGGTGGGTGGGAATATCCGGCTGCGGATTCAGACAGGCTGGAATTTGAACAGACGATAGCAAGCGCCGGCTGGTCGCTCAGGGAATCAGAGGGCATATACTGCCTCGGCGAGAAGCCCGGCTGGTTCGAAGAAAGATTCAACACGATCCTTACCCGGCCATTCAAAAGATATGTGCGTATCAGAGCGGAAGAGATACACCACGGCTTTGCAAGGGATGCCGGCCTGCTCATTTCCTGGGAGCAGCTCAGGGAGCGTATCGCAACCTGGGAGCAATTCCTCAGGACGTACCCTGACTTTGTCGAGAAGAGCGAGATACGGGACCTTCTGGATGTCTATGTGCGGGTATTTTTGACCGGTATGGACAACGCCCGGATCCATAATTTCAATTCGAAAAAGCTGAACCCCGATGTCAAGGCCGCCTATGAAATGTTTATACGGGAAAACAGGGACTCGGCCTATTACAAGCTGGTCCGGGAGTATTATGCAATGCTGAAGAGCAAGCAGTTCAATGTGCCTGACGACATAGCGGAGTATGTAAAAAAGCAGGGCGGCGAGGCGCTGTTTGACGCGCAGCCGCCGGCATATTGAACAGGCGCCTCAGGCAATCCGGGAGCCACTATATGGATGACCAGTCAATCGAGTACGTTGGATTCTGGATCCGCGTTTGCGCTGCGCTCATCGACTCGGTGCTCGTGCTGTGCGTCAGCGTACCGCTGCTCGTCGCAATCTATGGCCGGTCGTATTTCGACCCGTCCAGGACGGGCGCCCTTGCGGGCGTTGCGGATTTTTTGATCTCATGGGTCGCGCCTGCGGCCGCGGTGGTGGCTTTCTGGCTGTACAAGCAGGCCACCCCCGGCAAGATGGTGTTTTCCGCGAGGATAGTGGATGCACGGACAGGCAATCCGCTCACGGCGGGCCAGTCTATCGTCCGCTATCTCGGGTACTTCGTTTCAACGATCCCCTTCGGGCTTGGCCTTATATGGGTTGCCTTCGATCGCAGGAAACAGGGCTGGCATGACAAACTCGCCGGCACGGTCGTCATACGCACGCGCTCCGGAAAACGCGGAACCGGGCCGGTATTCTCCGGCACATCCTGAGCACGCTAGAGGATAAACGGCGCTGAGTGCACGCAGGCCCTCCCTAATAACTCTTGCCGTCTTTCACAAACTTTTCCGCCATAAACGCACCACAGGGATAATACTCTTTTTATATTCTCGTTTATGTCTGAAATGGCAATGCTCATTGGTGTAAAATCTAAATATATAAATGAGTTACTTTACAAAAAGGATGCCGTCAGCGTTCCGATATAAAATTTATTAATATATTATTTTTCAATAAGATATATAGCTCATGGAGGTGCTGCCGGTAGCCGGTTGTCGGGTTGCGGGTGTCCATTCGCATAAATGTAATGTTACATATATGTAAAATAAGTTACACTTATTCGGTTGTGTCCTGCAATGAATGGCTGCGAATGAGTCGGTAGAGCGTAGGCCTGCTCACTGCCAGCAGCCGGGCGGCTTTGGCCTTGTTCCAGCCGGCCTGCCTGAGGGCGCTGAGCACGTGTTCGGCAGAAGGCGAGCGGGGCAGGAACTGGACAGGCGCGGCATTGGCGGGAGCTTCAAGCAATTCGCACGGCAGGTGTGCGGGCAGGATGACGGAGCCGCGGCACAGGATGAAGGCATGCCCGAGCGCGTGTTCGAGCTCGCGCACATTGCCGGGCCAGGCGTATTTCATGAAAATTCCGATAACCTCTTTTGAAACCCTCCTGACAGTGCGTTTGTATTTTTCGTTGAGCACGG
>CAIRTM010000011.1 GCA_903881505.1 uncultured delta proteobacterium
CACATGCGCCTGTAGCTCAGTTGGATAGAGCAACGGACTTCTAATCCGTAGGCCGGGGGTTCGAATCCCTCCAGGCGCGCCAGAAATCAACCTTCAAGGTTAGAGTATCGGTATCGAAATCGCTAACGGTTTCGGGACCGGCTTCTCAAAAACCCCGAAACGATACCGGTTCTTGAAATAAAAAAGGCAGGGCCTCCGAAGAGGCCCTGCCTTGTGTGTCTTGGGGAGCATGCTTATTTATTGATTGCGGCTGTTACCGGGGCGGCAGCCGCCCGAGAAAGCAGTCGTAGCTACAGACTGTAATCAGGCATAGTGCGGCTTACATCTAGGGGCATGCCGCGCAATCGCCATCAACCCCATCAAACGACGCATCTAAGGTCGTGCAGTCAATAATATCGACGGGGGAAGAATTTGACAGGCTGCCTGTTGCAATAAAATGGTTATTGATTGTGCCGGCGTTGTCAATATCAGTTAGATCAATAACCAAATCGTAGGTAGCGAAAAAACCCTGGTGGGAGCCGGAGTAACTGGCATACATTATCGTGGTGCCTGGAGCGACATATCCGCTGCCGGTAATAATACCATACCGGTCCCGTCCGGTTATGGCGTATGTTTTTACATTAGACAGCGGATCATAAATTGCACCGCTGGACTTAATGGCCAGCTGGTGTTTGTCATTATAATTATCCATGTCAAAGCATAGAAGTTTTGGAACCTTGACGCCTGCCGCCGCTGCCGTTGATGCGATTACAAAAATTGCCCCGAGAACCACTAGTGCGATAATCCGTTTCATACCCCTGCCTCCTCTTGGTTGGTTGTTGCGTTTTTTCTTTATATTTTCGAAATATAGCTATTTAATGTGCATCCCGCAAGCGGTATTTTCAGGATTACATCATATACGCTCAATCAATCCTGGCAGAAGCGACTGCATTTCGTGCGGCTTCCAGACATACCCGAATCACACAAAAGCGACCCTTGCGATTCAGTATGCCATTGCAGGCCTTACGCTCCTTCATTGCAATCGCTGTCAGTACCGGTCGGGGTCGCCCCCGCCCGCCCCGCCTCTAGCGGGCACGATTTAGACATATCTCCAATCCGGCAGCGCCCAAAAAAATACAGGGCCCCGATTGAGGCCCTGTATGCATGTATACCAGGTGCAGCACACCCGATTAGTCGATTACCACCTCGCCGGAGCAGTCGCCCACGCTGATCGGGATCACCTGCGGCGCAAGCCCTGCGGGCACAATCGCGGTAATCCTCAGCCGCTTCTTCTTCTGATTGAACTTCACGCTCTTCCATGTGAGCGGGCCCAGGTCGATCCGGCCGAAAACATTGAAAACATCATCCTGGCTGGTAATATTCAATACAACCTTGCGGGATTTAGTGAGCTTCTCCGAGAGAACCGGCTTATGCGTGACGATCAGTTCGCAACTGGGCATGCACACGTTCTCACGGCATGTCTCCGTCGGCGCGCAGTCGCCGTCGACAAGGCATTCCGCGCACGTGTCCCCGGCCTCATCGCACGCGGGCGTGTCTCCATGGCAGGGGGCCTCGCCCGGCACACACATGCTGCCCACGCAGGTTTCCGTGCCGTTGCAGAACGCGCCGTCATCGCAGTCGCTGTCAGCACTGCACCCCGGGCGGAGCCTGTACACAAGCACACCGGTATGATTTTCAGGCTCGTTGCCGTGCAGGTTGGAGGAGTTGACCGGTGCGGCAACCATGTACAGCGTATCGGCATATTCGGTAAACGACTGGAACTGCAGGATCGTCGGATCGCCGAATCCGTCGCCGACGATACGCTTCCAGCTGACGCTGCCGGCCGGGCCCGTGCCCTTCCAGAGATCGGCCCCGTTGATCGGATTTGTGTAATATATGCTTTGATTCGTCACCATGGTCCCCGCATATATCACATCCCCATAGTTGTACAGAAACACGCCCGTGTTCAGCACGTCACCAAAGCCGTTCAGCGCCGGATTCTGCGTCGTGTCGCCGGGATCAGGATTGTCCGCACCGCCCATGCTCAAGGTCCAGGCGCCATCGTCTTCAGACGCGGACGTGGTCGAGTAAACCATGGTGCCTCCCTCAATTTTTTGAAGGCCGACAAAGAGGGCATCGCGATATTCCATCCAGCTCCAGGTCTGAAAAGCGGCACGGAAAAAATCACCGCCATCGTCATAGCCGAACCCGTTTTCATTGGAGCCGGTGGTGTTTTCATCGACGAGCACATCAACAATCGGTGTCCAGCGGCTGGCCCCGTCGCGGCGGTAAACGCGCGCGCCCACGCCATTGCAGCCATTCGTGCCCGTGCCGCCGATCAGGAGGGTCTCCTGGCCGCTAACGCCTGTCTTGACCATCTTTGTAGCGCTTGAGCTGACCGCCTCCCCCTTGCGTTTGTCGCAGGGCTCGATATCAGAGCCGTCATGCCAGTCCCTGCCGTGAAAATTGTCGAAGCTGTAGGGCGAATCAGCGGTCCAGGTTAGCCCGTCTGAGGTCTTCATCACACGCGCGCCCTTATCGGTATTGAGCCCGATCGAGGCATACAGTTCATTATTGAAAACTTCAAAATCAATAATCGACTTGTTCCACATGTCGCCGAAACCGCGGGCATGCCCACCGCAGGTTATAGTGTAGTGTGCGCCGGGCCTGACCGCCGGCATGTTGTTGCGCGGCCTGCCGATATCGCCGCCGCCTTTCAGATACTCATCGCAGCGCGTGGACTGGACCGTGGCAGCGGTTTCCTGCTGCTGCACCGTCAGGCTGTCGGCCGTATTGGAGGTTATCCTGAACAGGCGCCTGCCCGGAACAATCACATCCGCCTGGCCGTGCGTGGCAGCCGTGAACTCGGCCTCGACCTCAATCACACAGCCCGCAAGGCTGTCGGCTTCCCAGCCGGGTGTGCCGTTATCCGTAAAAACAGCCGTGCTGGAACCGTCATTATTGGCGCAGCTTTCAATCGCCCGGAGCGTCCCCCGGGCGGCCGGCTCATGGCCTCCGATAACCGGCTCCCACTCCACGGCATCGGTGCGCCAGACAGCGGCGCCACGCGAGCCGAAAAGCGCTGATCCCATATAGCCTGTAGAAAGCGCAACATAGAGACGGCCCTTGAATTCAATCATATCCGCCCAGATATTCATGTTGGGGTTATACTGCAGGGGGGGCAGGAATTGAAGCGGGTTATCCGGCAGGTCCGGATGCTGGAGATAGCCATAATAATTGTTTTGATCGGTCAGGCCCTGCACATGCATACGGTGCCAGCCCTGGGCGGGATTTGTTTTCCACAGCTCGAATCCGGTTGCGTCATTGCGGGTCAGCGCATACAGATTGCCCTGATAGGGCGCCAGGGCGACGATATCGGTGTTATTGCGGTCGCCGAAACCAGGCGCCGTAACCCGCTCCCAGACCGAACCGTCGTCGGCTGCAGTTGCCTGCAGGGCAGCCGGCACGTTGGGCGTATCGGGCGACAAGGAATCCAGAAGGCTCGCGGCATAGCTGAACATCACATCCGTCTGCATCTGCCTGCTGATATCGGCGATATTGTCAAGGCCGCCGGCGCCCTCGCCTCTGAAATCATAGTCGTCCTCATCCTCACCGTACCAGCCGAACTGACTGTGATTGGCGCCTTCAATCGGGATATAATAGGTATCAGGCGGCATGGTCGGCTTGGCGGCATTGATGTCCTCTTCTGTTGTACCTGGATCGCGCGTGCCCCACATGCAAAGGACCTTAACGGGCTTGCCGGTCAGGGGCTGACTGGCGTCAGGAAAGCCTGCCCATAAAACGAGCGCATTGATTTTACTGCTGTTTTTAAAAGTACCGCCTTTATTATACACATACCAGCAGACTCCTGTGGCTGCGAAGGAATGCCCTCCCATTGCCCAGGTGGTTATGCCGGGATAATTATCGATGACGGCATCGGCACGGCCGATATCGAAAATAACCAGGCAGTCCGGCATGGGTACAAGCGCAACCAGATACCCTGCTTCCGCGAGAGCGCGCGCAACCACCGCATAGGCCCGCACATCCACGAGCCCGCCCGGATATATAATAAAACCGGCCTGCGGCGTTGTACCCGCAGGCATAAACTCATAATAATACTGATACTGAGGATTTTTAGGCCACACAGCAGGCACCTGCGTCACGGTTACCGCTGCGTCACTCACCATGGCATCAAGTGCTGTTCCAAGGGGCACGCGCGAGCATTGAGCGAAGGCACTGCCGGCTGCCATAAGTACCAGCGCTGCTGCCATGATGTATATCCGTGCTTGTTTCATACAGCCTCCGGTAAGGGCGATGGTTCCTGTTTTTGTGGGGAGCGGCGAGAGGACATAGTATCAAATACCACACGCCCAGCAAAAATTCAAACCTTGAATGAAATGCCGCACCAGGAGTCGTGCGGGTCGGGTTCGCGCAGCACGGGGTCTTTTATCGGGATCGCTAGCGGGATCGAAATCGAATGTTTTGAAAAGCCGGTCCCGAACCGATACCGGTTTCAGAAAAAAACGGGGCCTCAATTGAGGCCCCGTGTGTGCCTTACAGTTTTATTGTGGCCGAACTTAAAACCCGAGCGGCAGCGTTACCCCGCCCGAGACCTGCAGCGGATTGCCAAACACATTGATACCGAAGCTGACATTGCCGCTGCCGGAAACGTCGGCGCCCTTGATCTGGATCGAATACGTGCACTTGACCGTATCGAACTTGGCGCTGATATAGGCGTTGCCGCTGTCAACGCTCTTGCAGCCGTATGTGCCGCTGTTCTCTAAAAATTGCCCCCCCGGAACCGTAAAGGTGTCAGAACCGAGCGTTATCACTACCGGGCTTGCCGGGTTAATGGATCCGTCAATCGTAAACGTGCCCGAGATCGAGACCGAGTCGGCTCCGGGGGTCGTGCCCTTCTTGCCGCTTACTTTCAGTGCCTCAAGGCTGTCCATGACGCCCATCACCAGCGGCAGAGGGCACGGCCTGGTGCCGTTGACAATCACCTCGCTCAGCCGGGTTTCGGCAGCATAATCGCCGAACTGCACCCGGAAGGTTATCGGGCATGCGAGGCCGGTAAGGTCGACGTTTTTGGCCGAGAACTTCATCGCGCCGCTGGCGGTGTCAAGTGAAAATGACGTAACCGGATCGGTCTTGTTCACCAGGGCAACCTTCGGGGACGTGTACTTGCCCTTGTTTACAGAAGCAGACGGCACCTGAAATGTGAACGTAATTGAGCCGGGCGCGGGTATATAGGCGGCCTCTATGGTTACGGTGAGCGTGCCGCCGATCGCCCCTGCCAGGTCAGCACCGGTTGCATCGAGCGAGCCGGTAAGCTTCATGACGTCCGTATTGGCGGTTTTGCCTGCCTTGAGTTTCACCGAGGAGGCCTGCATGGTGCCCCTGGGCACGCAGGCATTGCCGGTGCAAATGTAGCCCGGATCGCAGTGGCTTTTATTCAGGCACTCAACGCAGCGGTCGCCGCCCTCGTCGCAGATCGGCTGTGCGCCGACGCAGGGACCAGCGGCAAAGCCGCACTCGTTGTTCGTGCAGGTCGGCGCTCCGGTGCAATACAGGCTGTCATCCGGGCAGTCGCCATCAGTCAGACACTCAGTCTGGCAATACTGCGCTCCGGCGGCCAGCACGTCAAGATAGCCGTATCCGTAGGTGTAATTGCCCTGACCCGAGGGGGGCGCGCCGCAGTCGCCGGCCGGTGCTGTGCCGGCCGTGCCCTGCAGTGCCTGAATGGTTGCGTCGATATCGCCCCGAAGGTCCGGGCTGCAGGCCCACAGCAGGGCAACGGCACCGGCCGTGTGGGGACTGGCCATGGATGTGCCGCTGTAGCCGCAGCTCCATCCGTTGGTCGGAACCGAGGAACACACGTTTACGCCGGGTGCGGAAATATTCGGCTTGGTGTAGGGCGTGGCGCCAAAGGCCGAAGGGCCGCGGCTGGAAAACGAAGCTATGGTTCCGCCGCTGTCATGGGCTGCCGTTGCAAAGCTTTCCTGGTAGTCTCCGGGGGAGAGGAGAGTGCCGCAGGTTGGCCCCTGGTTGCCCGCGGAAAAAGCGGGGAAGATGCCGGCCGCCCGCCAGGCATTGACCTTGGAAAGGTACCAGTTGTTCCCGGAACCGCCGCCCCAGGAATTATTGACCACATGGGGCCGGTTAGCCGGATTGCCGTTCGGGGCTATGATCCAGTCAGCGCAGGAATTCAGCGCAAAATCGGAGCAGCTGTTTGACTCGCAGCCCTTGCAGGCGATCCACGCCGCCCCGGGCGCCATGCCGGCCTGCCAGGTGAGCGCGGGATTATTGTCCCCGACCATGGTTCCCATAACGTGGGTGCCGTGGCCGTTATTGTCGCAGGCGCCGCCTGCGCCGCAGACGTTCGAAGGGTCGCTCCAGCAGGCCGGATCAGCGGGATCGCTGCCGCATTTGTAGGCGCCGGCCAGGGCCGGATGGTTCCACTGCACGCCGGTATCGATGTTGGCAACGACGATGCCGTCACCTTCGCCGTAGGTCGGCCAGAACTGATCGGCCCCGGTGTCGACAATACCCCAGGCAAGAGTGCCGGACGTCCGCGGCTGCGCGCTCACGGAATCATCGATGATCGGGGGAACGATTGCATAGGTGCCGGCCGTTGTGACTGCCGACACCTCAGGCAGCCCGGCCAGCGTGCTCGCCAGTTCGATGCCGCCGCCGCGCACATACAGAAGATTGCCGGTGAAAAAGGACACATACTCAATCCCGGCCTCATCAAGCGTCCGGCGCGCCTGCGCCTGGCTCTCATCTGCGTTCCTGCGCAGCGCATCGTAGACAAACCGGCCGCGGGCATTCCAGTCCATATCATAGGCAGGACTCAGGTCGGCCTGCCGGGCAAAGTGCAGAATAAAATCAGCCTGCCCCTGCACCTGCAGCGCCTGCGCCAGCTCGGGCGCTATCTTTGTATTGGATGGAGGTATCTGGTTATTCTGCGCCCATGCGCCGGAGGCGGCCAGCACCAGTAGCGCAACAACTGCCTGTACAATTCTGTCTTGCATACGTCCTTCTCCTGTTTTTATAACGATTTATACCTGCTGGCACAACAGAGCAACCACAGCTGCTGTACGGAATTATACTATTAGTAATACTCCGACCGTACCCAAATATCAACCTGAATATAAAAAACGACAACGGGCAGTTTCTTCACGAAAAAAAACAGGGCCCGCATGAGGCCCTGTCTGTGATGCGTATTCTTCCCGGTAAAAAACCTGCTACTGGATCGCAACCTCGCCGGAGCAGTCGCCCACGCTGATCGGGTAGGCGCCCGGCGCAAGGCCGGCAGGCACGGTGACGAGTATTTTCATCCGTTTTTTCTTCTGATTGAACTTCACTTTATTCCAGGTAAACACCCCCGGGTCAATCAGGCCGAAAACGTCAAAGGACTCATCCAGGCTCGTGACCTTCAATACCACCTTCCGGGCCCTGGTGAGCTTCTCAGAGCGGATTTCTTTGTTTGTGACGATGAGTTCACACGGAAATCTGCACACGCCTTCATCGCAGAACTGGCCTTCCGTGCAGTTGTCGTCGCTCAAACATTCAACGCACGTATCATTGCCCTCGTCGCATACGGGAGTGTCATCGCCGCAGGGATCGCCCGAGGCAACGCAGGTGCCGTTGTCGCAGGTTTCGACGCCGGTGCAGAACAGGCCGTCGTCACACTCATTGTCACTTTCACACGCACCTCCTGAGGCGAAGTTATCCAGCACGGCACCGCCGGCATACCCCGCGATGCCGATGCCGGTCCCCTCCGGCGCCGGCGCCCCGGAACAGACGTAGGTCTGGTTCGACTGTGCGCCGCCGTCGATATTGGTGAACTCGATGGTGACGTCGCTGCCGACGCGCGTGGCCCTCATGTGGGCCGTGGAGAACGGTGAAGACAGAGAGAAAAAGCCCAGACCGAAAGAAGTGCTGTTATTTCCGGTGTAACAGGCAGCTGTGTCGAACAGGCCGCCCCCGCCGTTCTGCTGGACCTTGAGGAACAGGTTGGAGCTTCCGGCGCCGTAGTTGAGCACCAGACCGGTGTACTGCGTGCCTGAGCCGGCAGGGCCGACATCTGCCTCGGCGGTGTTGCCGTCCCCGGGGGCGCTGTTGAACGTCGCCAGGCCCATGCCGCCGCAGACGGCTGCATTGCTCGCGACGTTGCACCAGCCTGCACGCACGGTCCAGTTGGAGCCGATGGGACCGTCAGCGCGGTTAAAATCGTCGAGAATGCTGAGCGGTGCGGCTCCTGCGAGCTGATCAGGTCCGCCGGTTATTGCCGGAACTCCGGTCGGCGCCGGCTGGCCGAGCGTTGCATCCACGGCCGGCGCTGCCTGCTGCGGGGCTGCCGGATCGTTTCCGGCAAATACCGCCGGCGCGGCAAACAGCACGGCCGAGCATGCGGCGGCAGCGACAGTCATCATAACGGTTACTGGTTTCATGGCATTCTTCCCCTCTCCTTATACAGTGTTTTCAGTCTATTGAACAACGCACCCTGATGCGCGTGGAGCTTATGCCTGTATATACTCACTATTTAATATTAAACACTGCTATTTTTCAACAAAAAAATTGGCATCATGCGCGGCATGGCAGGAGCCGGACCGCAGTTGTACGCAAAAGGCTGCAAAAAAGGCAGGGCCGTTTGGCGGCCCTGCCTTCGGTTCACGCTTGGCACAAAAAGGCTCAGGGAGTGATCACGACCTCGCCGTAACAGTCACCGACCCAGATCGTTATCGTCTGGGGTGTCATGCCCGCAGGTACGGTGGCATGGATTTTCAGATGGTTCTTCTTCCTGCCGAACACCACCTTGTTCCATGTGAGCGGACCCAGATCGATCCGGCCGTAAATATCAAATGCCGGATCAGCACTGGTAACCTTCAGAACGACCTTCCGGGCCTTGAAGAGCTTCGCGGCGCTGATAGTCTTGTGCGTCACGGTCAGCTCGCAGCGCGGCACGCACACGTTTTCGCGGCACCATTCCGTCCCGGCGCAGTCGCCGTCAGCAAGGCACCCAACGCAGCGGTCGCCGGCCTCGTCGCAAACGGACGTTTCGCCCTCGCAGGAGTCTTCGGCAAAACCGCACGCGTTAGCCGTGCAGGTCGGCGCTCCCGTGCAGAACAGGCCGTCATCCGGGCAGTCGCCGCTCGTGAGGCACTCAACGCAGGTGTCAGTGTCCTCATTGCAGAACGGGGTCGCGCCCTCGCAGGAGTCTTCGGCAAAGCCGCACACGTTATTCGTGCAGATCGGCGCTCCCGTACAGAACAGACTGTCATCCGGGCAGTCGCCGTCAGCAAGGCATTCCACGCAGGTGTCGCCGTCCTCGTCGCAGAACGGTGTCGCGTTGTCGCCCGCGCAGGGGTCCCCGGCAAAACCGCACACGTTGTTAATACATGTCGGCGCCCCCGTGCAGAAAAGACTGTCGTCCGGGCAGTCGCCGTCGGCAAGGCACTCAACGCAGGTGTCATTGTCCTCATCGCAGAACGGCGTCGCATTGTCGCCCGCGCAGGGGTCGCCCGGTGAAACGCACGCACCGTTGTCGCAGAATTCAAGGCCGTTGCAGTACTGGCCGTCGTCGCATTCGTTGTCGGAATCGCAGCACACGTAGCACTCCCGCCCCCGATATTCGACATAATCCATAGCAGCCGATCCATACCCGTCAATCGACCACAGTTTACCGTCCGCGACATTGGCAATATTGTCCAATCGGGCGTTATTCATATCATCAAGCAGTTCCCAGTCCCAGCTCGAACCGTTGTAACTGCCGCGAGCAACCGTCGATGTAAAGTTGAAGCTCCCGGCAGCACCGCCTATCTGATAAAAATCACCACCAAGAAAATCACCTTCCAGCCGGTAGCGGGCTGAGCCGGTGTTGCCGGCAGAGTGCCAGGAATTGTCGGCATCGTCAAAGTACCAGGCCTGGTCTGAAATGCTGCTGCCGCTCTGCGCTCCGGCCACGGACCAGAACTGATCGCCTGTCGGGGCATGCAGCACGCCGTCAGCCGCGCCCCACACATCAGTGGGATAGACGCCCATCTGTGCGTTCTCCGCATTCCACGCGCCAGGCGCAGACTGGCTCAGGTCATAGCACTGCGTGCTGGTCATTCCCCCGCCGTTATTGCCGCCGCCGATGCACAGGTACTTGACGCTGTCGATTGTACCAACCCAGGAATCATGGAAATCACGCACGGTTGTAAAGCTGCCAAGCTGCGTGAAGGCATTTGCAACGGGATCATACACATAGGCTTCATTCAAATTACCAGCGCCGGGAGCAGTGGCGCCGCCGGTGACGTAGCACAGGTTGGTATCGGCATCATAGGCCCAGTCAGGAGCCCAGCGGTTTGCAGGCGTGTTAGTTGCGCCCGGATCAAACCAACTATTGGTATCATGATTATAGCCGTTGAAGCCGTTAATAGAACCTGCGGTGTCGCCAATAATATAGGTTACAAGGTCACCGGCAGCGTTTCTGGCCGTGCAGCCGTCAACCGGATAACCGCCGCCGGCCCACCCCGGAGCAGAGTCCGAAACCATCTGCCATTCAGGCTGTGCATCAATTGTATAGGTGACGGTGGCATTATCATAATAGCCGTTGCCGGATGCCCGGATCTGACCGGTCACATTGTCGCCGTCATCCAAACACAGATCGGTCGCAAGAGTCACCTGCAGGGTCTCGGTTGCGTTATCAGCAACGAAAATTGATGCAGGCCCGGCAAGCGTGCCGTTGAGGCTGGGCACGCTGTAGCTCAGGGTGAACGTGGCGTTATCGCCGGTTTTGTTCGTGATGGAGAGAGTGTAAGTGGCATTGTCGCCGTTGCAGCCGGCGTCGGTCTGGTTGTCTGGGGTAAGGAAATCCGCCTTCTCGCTGCCGCAAGCCGGCACTTGGGCCTGCGGATTCACGGCCTGATCGCAGGCATTCTGCCCTGCGGGGGTATAGCCGTCATCACTGCAGGGCCAGTGGGGGGTGCCTGCGTATCCATCGCCGTCCCAGTACCATGAAACGGGAGCAGACGCGCCGGCTTCGGCCGGTGTCACATCGAAACAGTAATAGGCGGTGCAGTGGTCAACTGTCAGCTGATAGCGCGGGTGATAAATATTAACCTCATAGGGCGAGGTCTGAAAGCTCCAGTTGAAGCTCCCCCAGTTTGCTCCACTGCTGCAGACCGGCGTTCCCTGAACGTCGGCACTGGTCACGCTCCAGTCTGAAGGGAACCTGACCCACACGTTATAGACATACTCATAGTCATTCGTGAATGACTCGGCACGGAAGCACAGTGTCTGCGATTCTCCCGGTGTATAGCAGGTATCGCCTCCGCCCGATGAATCAAAGGCCACATAGGATCCGCTCAGGCTCTGCGGAGCGACAGCCTGCGGGGCCGCATGAGCAGTTGGCAGCCTGGGCTTGGAAACGACCGCAGGTGCCACAGGTGCCGGCGGAGCCGCAAGAACCGCAGGGGCTGCAGGAGCCTCAGGGTCAGTGCCGGTGAATACGGCCTGTGCACGCGCCGAAGCAACAAGCAGCACGGCCGCACACACAAAAGCCGCCGCAGAGATAAAAATGTTTTTTTGCCGCATAGCCTTCCTCTCTCTTTAATTATGATTTTTTAAGTAATTATAAATAGTTAGAAATTAATCTTGGCAAGCCACATGAAGCAGCGCATCGATTATGCCTATATACGAGTTTGAATGTAATACTAAACACTGTCGATTTTCAACTGAAAAGTTGATGAAACGCAAAAAAAAACGGGATACAGGGATTCTGATAATTATAAAAACATCAAAGAGAAACACGCAACGATGCGACGAGTGCTTACGGATTTATAACTATTGCCCTGCATGTACAAAACATTCTCTTAAGGGACACTGCGGAGGAGATACACAGGCCTATTGGAAAGTTTACGCTCACCGTCCAAGGGGTTAGCGGACGTTAGAAAAATTGCTGAATACATACAGGGCAGGATCATGCCTGAAGATCGGAACTGCAACCAGGCCAGAATACAGGACAAGCGCCACAGGCGGTATCAATGTTTCGGCGGCGCCGCCTCATCTGCCTCGTCGGCAAGCACCCGGCGCAACGCTTCAGGCACCGGGTCTGTTGCATCGCGTTCCGGTTCACGGCCATCGCCTGCCCGGTCCAGCCGTTCCGTTTCCCTGTCGATCCAGGCAAGCAGTTCTTTTTTCATATACGCCGCTCCTGTGAAGTGTATGCGCTTTCATAGCCCCAAAAACAAAAAACTGTAAAGTCACTTTTTAACTTTTATAAAAAGTGAAGCCAATTCAATATGTTGTTAGCGAAAAGCATAAAAACGCTTTAAATGTTCACCAGATCGTCGAGCGCATCCTGATCCGCTCAACCGTGTACTGAAACCCATCCTCCATAAGGCGCTTAGGAACAACGGCCTGTCCGTCAAACAGCATGCAGGCCCTTTGCGCATATACGAGAAAACTGTGCCGAGGCATAGATACACACAGGCAGGGGCGCTTATCGCCAGCCCCTGCCTGTGTGTAATCCATTGTGTCTGAGAAACAAAGTTCAGTCGATCACGACCTCACCACCGCAGTCGCCTACGCGGATCGGGATAACCTGCGGCGCAAGGCCCGCAGGCACGACCACCTTGATCTTGAGTTTGTTCTTCTTCAGTATATATTGGGTTTTTTCATGGACAAGCGGGCCGAGGTCAACCCGGCCGAACATATCAAAACCATCACCGCCGCTGATGAGCAGCGTCCGCCGCATGTGTTTCTTCAGTTTGAGCGCGTGCATTACCTTATATTGAACGGTCAGCCTGCATTTCAGGCGGAAGTTCGCGACAAGTACGCGATCTTCTTCGAGCGTGAATGTATACGACGGGCTTGAACTGACCGCCACGCCGTCTTCCGTCCAGTTGACGAATTCATATATATCAGTCGGAGAAGCGGTTACGGTAACGGAACTGCCCTCGCCGTACGTTCCGCCGCCGGATACGCTGCCCCCTTCAGCAGGATTAGCGCTTACCGAGACCGTGTGGGTCACAACGTTCATCCGCACAGGAACGGCAATGTCGCCGTACGGTGACGAATTGCGGACTCGAAGAACAGCCTGATAGAGGCCGGCTCCCGTAATATGCGGGTCAGCGGCATCAAACAGCACATCGACCGTCCGGCTCCCGCCGGCTGCCACGCTGCCGCTTTCCGGGCTGACAGCCAGCCAGGTCGGTGATATCTCTCCAGGTGTGCTGCCCGGTAATTTGATAATGTCAAAATCAGCAGCCAGCCCGCCGGAGTTGGACAGGGTCAGGGGCAACGTCGAGGTCTGCCCCATGCCAAGGGTCACGCTCAGTTCAGCGGGATACGAGGACAGCTGGCCTGTGGCCAGATCGAAATCAGCCCTCACCGCCGTGCCGGCAATAACGGGCACTGTTTGGACCGCCTCTCCGTACCGGTCCATGCTGGCCCGGAAGACGGGTGTGCCCACCTCGGAATACAGGGTGTAGAAGCCATCGGGCAGAGCAGGATCCGCCGACGTTGGCAGCGTCAGCACCTGCTGCCCGGCGTCGCCCTCAACCAGGGCGCCGACAAGGCCTGTCTGGGTGTTCGCGTCAAAAACATTGCCCACCACGATGCCGCCTGTGGGGTCGTTACATCCCCCGATGGACACACGGTCGATATAGTAACCATTATAGGTCACGCTGCTGTCCGTGGTGATCCGGAAGCGGAATTGAGCCGTGCCGCCGGCGGCGGCGGAGATGGTATATTTCTTCTCAGCCCAGCCCGTCTGGGTCGTGCTTCCCGAATGCTGCCACATCACCTGCCAGGGTCCGCCGTTGATGCTCACCTCGGCATAGGCATGATCATAAGTTGCGCTCTCCATGTGCAGGGCCTGCCACCACCTGGCTTCCAGCGGGCCGGTAACCCCGCCCAGATCAATCACCGGCGAGGTCAGGACGGCATTGGCGTTATTGGGATACAAACCGTCCAGGTTGGTGCCCCAGCATTTCGTTCCCGAAGCACAGGCACTCGGCCAGGTTACCGGCGAGCCCCACTCCCACAAATCCGCAGGAGTGCCTGAAGGTATGTAGCTGCCGTTATTGACCTCAAAATCCTGCAGATACGCCGTACTAGAGTACCCCGGGGCGGCGCAGGTCTGCAGGTTGGCTTCAAGGGCGAAGTCCTCCGTACGGTTGCCGGTCAGCGGCCCGACGCTGCGCTCGGCCGGGATATAGCCCTGCACAAAGGCCGACGCCGTAAACGGGAGGACGACTCCCTGCGGCAGGGACACGCTGTACGCGCCGGTGACCGGATCGGTCCACACAGGGTCTCCGGACCGCCCAGCGATGGTGATGCTGGCGTACAGGGGCCAGCCCGTGGTTGCATCCTCTACCCGGCCGGAAACAGTGCTGAAAGGAGCCGCTTCCAGCAAAAAATCCTGGGTCGTTGTGAGTTCTTCGGTTATTTCCACGCCGGAAGCGCTGCCCGGCAGGAAACCGTATGCCGTGGCTGTGATCTCGTACGTTCCCTCAAGCAGGAATATGGAATAGAACCCGTTCGAATCCGTTACCGCAGAGCGTGTTATCGGGCCGACGGCCCTGACCAGAACTCCCTCGAGAGGCGTATTGCCGGCGGCATTTTGTACATGCCCGTTCAAGGTGCCGGCAGCGCCGCAGTACTGGGCTCCGGCGGCGAGAACGTCAAGGCGGCCGTATCCGTACGTGTAGTTGCCCTGCCCGGAAGGAGGCGCGCCGCAGGTGGTTGCAGTCGCCTCTTCAGCGGTGCTCTGCAGGGCCTGAATGGTAAGGTCGATATTGCCCGCCAGCTCCGGGCTGCAGGCCCACAGCAGGGCAACGGCACCGGCCGTGTGGGGACTGGCCATGGATGTGCCGCTGTAGCCGCAGCTCCATCCGTTGGTCGGAACCGAGGAACACACGTTCACGCCGGGCGCGGAAATGTTCGGCTTGGTGTAGGGAGTATAGCCGAATGCCGAAGGTCCCCGGCTGGAAAACGAAGCTATCAGCCCGGTGCTGTCATGGGCTGCCGATGCAAAGCTTTCCTGATAGTCTCCGGGCGAACCCATTGAGCCGCAGCTCGGCCCGTTGTTTCCCGCGGAAAAAGCGGGGAAAATGCCGGCCGCCCGCCAGGCATTGACCTTGGAAAGATACCAGTTACTGCCGCCCCCGCCGCCCCAGGAATTGTTCACCACGTGGGGCCGGTTGTCCGGGTCGCCTCCGGGGGCGATAATCCAGTCCGCGCAGGAATTCAGCGCGAAATCAGAGCAGCTGTTTGACTCGCAGCCCTTGCAGGCGATCCAGGTCGCCCCGGGCGCCATGCCGGCCCTCCATTGCAGCGAAGTATCGTTGTCGCCGACCATGGTCCCCATGACGTGGGTCCCGTGACCGTTATTGTCGCAGGCGCCGCCTGCGCCGCAGATGTTCGAAGGATCGCTCCAGCACGCCGGATCAGCGGGATCGCTGCCGCATTTGTAGGCGCCGGCAAGGGCCGGATGGTTCCACTGCACCCCGGTGTCGATATTGGCAACGATGGTCCCCTGGCCCGTGCCGTATGACTGCCAGAACTGATCGGCCTTCGTGTCGACGATCCCCCATGCCAGATCGCCGACTGCCTGCGGCTCCGCGCTGACGGATTCATCGATAATCGGGGCGACGATCTCATAGGTCCCCGGCTTTGTCACGGCCGCAACTTCCGCGATGTCTGCCAGTGCCTTTGCCAGAGACGCTGAACCGCCGCGGACGTACAGGCTGTTATCGGCAAAAAAGGATACATATTCGACCCCGGCCGAGTCCAGGATCTGCTTCGCATGAGCCTGACTGGCCTGCGCTGTCGCGCGAAGTGCATCGTAGACAAAACGGCCGCGGGCCTTCCAGTCCATACGATAGGCCGGCCCCAGGTCGGCCTGCTGCGCAAAATGCAGGATAAAATCTTCCTGGCCATCGTCCTGAAGTGCCTGGACCAGCTCGGGGTCGATTTTTCCTGATGCATCCTTCGGATTATCCTGAGCCATTGCACTTGCGGCAACCAGCACCATCAGACAAACCGCTGCATTCAAAATTTTCCGTCTCATCCCTTTCCTCCTTGACAGTAAAAATTTATACAATACTGTATCCCGGATACTGTATACCGCACAAACCAGAACCCATGGTTCATGAGGCTTCCCCACGCAATTATTGTGTCTATTCATTGCGTACCATAATCCTCGTTTTTCAAAATAGCAACAAAATTTACAATTATTAGTTGAAGAAAACCCCATAAAGTACTCCACGCCCCTTACAGGCCTTTTTCCAATGGAACCCCGTCAAAAAAACAGGTCCGCATCAACACAGGGAAGGCGGCAATCCATGCTCAGGGCGGCCTGCGCAACGTGAGATTTCAATCGCTCAAAAGATCGGCGAGAGCATCATCAATCCGCTGATATTGAAACCGAAATCCCGCATCCGTAAGGCGCTTCGGCACGGCAATCTGTCCGTCAAGCAGCACGCAGGCGCCCTCGCCGAAGGCCAGCTTCACCGCAAAGGCCGGAACAGGCAGGAACGCCGGGCGGTTCAGCGCTGCCGCAAGTGCGCGCGTGAGGCCCGCGTTCGTGGTCGGCTGCGGCGCGCACAGGTTGTAGACACCGCCGAATGATGTATCTTCAATCGCAGCGGAAATCGCCCGCGCAAGGTCGGCAATATGCACCCATGAAACCGGCTGCATACCCGTGCCGATAACACCGCCAAGGCCCAGCCTGAACAGAGGCAGCATTTTGGCCAGCGCCCCGCCGCCGCGTCCAAGCACCACGCCGAACCTGAACACAGCCGTACGTACACCGGCAGACCGGGCCTCAAGCGCAGCCTGTTCCCAATCCCACGCGAGACGGCCCAGAAAATCATCCGGGCACTCGCCGTCATCTTCGTTCCAGGGGCCGCCGCTGGGGTATATGCCGACCCCGCTGGCGGAAATAAATACGGCGGGCCTGCGCTCCAGACCATGCATGGCGGCTGCAATTTTTTGCGTAAGCGGCACACGGCTTTCGTACAGCGCCTTTTTATGGGCTTTTGTCCAGCGGGCGGCTATCGGTGCGCCCGCCAGATTTACAACAGCGCTGCAGCCTTCAATTTTAGCATGAACAGCCGCAACCCCCTGTACGAAGTCAGCCCTGAGAAGCGGCACGACCAGCCAGCCTTTTTCCGCAAACACGGCCTTCAGATATGAGCCGACAAATCCCGTTGACCCGCTCATGGCGATCTTCATGGTGCCTCCCGTTAGAATACAGGTCCATTGTATCATCGGAATCGGGATCGCTGCGGCAATCGCATTCGAAATTCTTAAAAAGCCGATTACGACCCCGATACCGATAGCGGCAACTCAGACAACGTACATATTCACTGCTGCCAAACCAGCAGCGGCCCGCCTTCAACTCCCCGCACCCTGCCCTGCTCGCGCTCGCGCGGATAGCCCAGGCAGTGCGACACATAGCGCACCCCCTCGATCAATCGGTCGCGGTTGCGGTGCTGATGACCGTAAACATGCAGGCATGCGTTCAATGACCGTATCTGTTCATCAAGCTTCCGGCAGCCTGCCACGCGGCTGAAGTTGAAACGCGGCTGCGGATCGAGCGGCGGCAAGCCCGTAGCGGCGAACTCCTGCTCAGTCCAGAACATCAACTCAGGACGCGGCAGAAAATGGCTGAACGTAATGACCGGGTACTGACGGTCATCTGTAACGTCACAATCGTTGAGCGACAGAAAATACGCTGCCGGACCGGAATGCCCGTCAAACTGCGGCCAGCGCACAGCGCGCTTGTCCGCCCACATGCCCAGCTCCGGGTCCTCGCCCTGTTTCTCCACAAAAAGGCTCCCCTCGCCTTCATGCGGCTGCATATACCATGCCTGCAGCGGCACGATCCACGGACCGCCTTCATCCGCACGCTGCGGCCTGGTTTCTATGCCGAGAGCACGGCAGCGTTCCATCAGGGCGTAAAACTTGGCCAGCGAATCTTCATACCCGCTGTCGCGCAGCCACAGGTCATGGTTGCCGGACACGAAAAAGACAGCGCGGAAGCGTGGGCGCAGAACTTCCATGGCCCGGCACAGCAGCGGCTCATCGTGGCTGATGTCGCCGGCCACCAGCAGCACATCCCCGGTGTAATCAGAACGGGAAAGCGACTCGACCCAGGCGAGATTCTCCGGATAATCAACGTGCAGGTCTGAAAGGGCGAATATGCGCATGGCGGAAAAGTTCCAAAGTGCAGCGTACAAAGTGCACATTATCGCTACCGGTATCGAACATCTGCCAGACGGGCAACATAACGATTGCTATCCCGATAGCGATGTATGTAGTGCAGATATTCTATACGTTCAGCCTGCCGCGCAGATTTCGCAGCGGGCAGGCCTCACAGCGCGGTTTCGGACTGCAGTACACGTTGCCCAGCTTAACCAGCTGCGCGTGAAAATCATTATAGAACGCCACGTCAGGCGGCAGGTGTTTCATGAACAAACCCTGAAAATCGTCATAGCCGTGCTGCATGCTCAAAATCCCGTGGCGGCTCAAAATTCGTTTTGTGTAGGCATCGACAACAAACACGGGCTTGCCCAGGGCATACAGCAGGATGCAGTCGGCTGTTTCTGGCCCGATACGGTACACGCCGAGCAGTTCATCGCGAAGTTCCAGGGTATCGCGCCTGCGCATGCGCTCGAGGCTGTAATGATAACGGGAGCCGAAATACCCGGCAAATGCCTTCAGCGCGCGGGCTTTCTGATTGAAATACCGGGCAGGCCGCACGAGGCGGGCCAGCTCCTGCTGATCGGCGGCGTCGATGCGGCGGAAACTCAACAAATGCGCATCCTTGAGCGCCTGCAGGGCCTGCACAACATTGGACCAGGCCGCGTTCTGCGTAAGGATCGCTCCGAAAATGACCTCTTCCGGCGTATCGGCAGGCCACCAGGCGCGCGGCCCGAACGCCGCATGGAGCTTTGCATAGATCCCAAGCAGCCTGCGCTTCATATATTCGTCGTGCAGGCTTCGGCTGCCGGCGCATCAAAAATGCGGCCTGCGGCCCGGGCAAGCTCGGCATCGTGCTTATGATCAAGGGCGAAGACCCGGAACTGTACAACGCGCGCCGGAATGTAGCGGAAAATATCCTTCAGGGGCTCGGGAGAAATCGAATCGGTTGACGGGTTGTAGATGTTGATGCGCTTGTTGCTCTGGGCCATGGGGTTCAAAGGACGCGGGTCCTGGGCGGCCAGATCGACCCTGAACGGCTTTGAACGCACGGACCGCGGCAGCTGATCACGGATCGCCTCTTCGAGCTGCTCAGGCTTCGGAAAACTCAGCATGCCGCGTTCGACCCGGTCAATGGCAAGCTCGGTCGCGTAGGCCATCTTCCATTTCACCTTCCGGCCGATAATATGGTCCCATTCGCGGCCCAGCGCTTTGAGCTCGGCATCATCGCTCTGCGTCCAGCGCTCGACGTCCTGCAGCAGAGACCAGTCGTTCAAATGCAGGTAGCGGCTAAGCGAGCGCTCCGGGTTCCAGGGGAAAAGCCGCTGCAGGGTGCGGGTGAATATCTCCTGCATATGAAAATCGATCGCGCGGCCGGTGCGGTGATGGTACACGTTTGAATACAGGTTCAGCCGCGCATTCAGAAAACGAGTAAACGCGGAAACGCCGGCCTGGTGCAGGGTAAGCCCCTTGTCAGAGAAAAAAGAATAGAACAGCAGCCGGTTGATGTCGACGATGTCGATCGAAAAACCGGTCATGTAGGCGTCGCGCTGCACGTAGTCGAGATTGTCGACCGTGTAGATGCCGGAGAAGAGCTGCTGCATGAAGCGCAGCCAGCGCGGCCTGCGCTCATCGGAGAGCTCAGGCGGCTTTTTGATCAGGTAGCCGATGTCCTCGGCGCTGATGCTCTCGCCGCTCTCAAAAGGCCCGCTCGGGCTGCGCCTGATGCCGCTGATCAGGGAGCCGAGCCTGTGCACGATGATATCGCGCCCGAGCAGCTCATGGGTCAGCCCGTAGCCGGCAAGGAAATGATCGTCGAAGAAATGGCCGTAGGGGCCGTGCCCGATATCATGCAAAAGGCCGGCGATGCGGAACGTCTCTTCAAAACAGGCAGGCGAAGGCGCGTCGGCGCACAGTTTCTTCAGCCCCGGATACAGGTGCCGCGCGAAACGGCCGGCCATATGCATGGTCCCGAGCGAATGCTGAAAGCGGCTGTGTTCGGCCGACGGATACACCCAGCGGGCGCTCTGCAGCTGATGGATGCGGCGCAGGCGCTGCATCCAGGCCGTGTCGATCAGGTCCTCCTCGGCGACCTCATCGGGCGCGTCGGCGTCGCGCACGGTGAAGGCTATATACTCATAGATCGGATCGGCAATCAGGGCAAGGCCCTTTGACGGAAACGCGGTCGGCATGCTCATGCACAATCCCCCGTATATCGTGTGCCGCTTAAAGGGCCCGCGAGCGTTTCAAAACCCCAAGCCGGTTTTCCATGCGCCCGTGCAGCTGCTGCACTTCCTGCAGCAGGGCGGTCAGGCTTTCAGGCTTTTTGCGCAGCAGCTTTTCAACTTCGTCCTTCCAGAAGACAAGCGTGTCAATTTCGCGCTGGCCGAGCTGCTGCTCGACCTTTTTCTGCATCTGGTCCAAAAAAGCCTTATCCATGGGCGTCTCCCTGTGCGGGGTCCGGGGCGTTCAGCGCTTGTAGCCGATAATATCGGTCAAAAGCCTGGCGCGTTCCTGTTTGTCCTTGCCGGTTTCAACTCCTTTCGGGGCATCGCCGTCAATCACCCCGAGCACACCCGCGCCCCTGTCGCTGCGTGCGACAACGGCATCAAGCGGGTTGGCCGTGGCGCAGAAAATCCGGCAGACCTCCTGGCACTGCTTTATGCGGTCAAGCACGTTGATGGGATAGGCGCCCAGCATCAGCACATTGAACACATGGCCCGCGCCCAGTGCCCGGCAGTTCTCGGTCGCGGCCGCGACCAGCGCCTCGTCATTGCCGTCGGAGCGGATCAGGCAGGGTCCGGATGCCTCGTTAAAGGCAATGCCGAACTTCACGCCCGGCACGGCCGTGACCATGATTTCATAGAGATCTTCGACGGTTTTAATGAAATGCGACTGGCCGACAATGATGTTCGCGCCTTCGGGAATTGTCAATCGAACGGTTTGTATCTCCATGGGCTGTTTTTTCCTCCTGCTGCAATACTGTGTACGAAGGGCCTTCTGCGCGGTATCATATCAAAAACAATGATATTAGCAAGGCGCTTGTGCCCCGAAACGCAGCACGGGCGGCAGCGCCTGCTGATAGCATTTGCATCATGCCACCCGCAACGATATAATGCGTACCTGCGCCCGGCGCGGCAGCGTCATGTGCGGACAACACTGACTGGACAGCATATACCATAACCGGCATTCGCATGGCAGCCTCCCCTGACATCACGACCATCATGTTTGACCTCGGTCAGGTCATCGTCACCTTTGACCACATGGACCTGTGCCGCCGCGCCTCCGCCTACAGCCCGCATGCGCCCGAGGAGCTTTTCGCGCGCATGTTCTCAAGCGGCCTCGTCCAGCGCTTTGAAACCGGATTGCTGGAGGCCGATGCGTTCTATTGCGAAGCCTGCAGACTTCTCGACCTCACGGTAAGCCTTGACCAGTTTAAAACACTCTGGATGACGATTTTCACCCTGAACGCGCCCACCGCAGCCATTATAGAACGCCTGCGGGGCTACAGGCTGCTGCTGCTGTCAAACACAAACTGCTGGCATTTCGCATACTGCCTTGAGAGCTATCCCGTACTCAGGCGCTTTGATGCATGGATACTGTCCTATGAAGTGGGCGCCTGCAAGCCTGACCGGGCGATATTTCAGGCGGCCCTTGACCGGGCAGCGGCCCGGCCGCAGCAATGTGTCTACATAGATGACATCGAACAGTACACGGAGGCGGCCCGCGGCCTGGGCATACACGCGCACACCTTTACCGACGCCGGGCGGCTCGAGCAGTATTTCAAAACACTGCATATCCTATGAGCCCGGCCGTTTTTTTAATTTGCGGGCCGGCATTGTTCTATAGTAGTGTTGAGCGCTGAAATCAATTGCGACATAACACCGTATCCGCAGCAAGGAGATACCCGGCATGGAAAACGTCGTCATCATCGGCTCCGGCCCGGCAGGCTTGACCGCGGCCATCTATACCGCCCGCGCCCAGCTCAATCCGCTCGTCATCGACGGCCTGCAGCCCGGCGGCCAGCTCACCACCACGACCGAGGTGGAGAACTTCCCCGGTTTCGAAAACGGCATTGACGGCCCCGTGCTGATGGAAACCATGAAAAAACAGGCCGCCCGGTTCGGCACGCGTTTCATCTCGACGCAGGTCAACGCAGCCGATCTCACGGCTCGGCCGATCCGGATCCGGACCGGAGAAGATACCCTTGAAACCCGCTCAGTGATTATCGCGACCGGCGCCTCGCCGCGCCTGCTCGGCCTTGAATCCGAAAAGCTGCTGATGGGCCGGGGCGTGTCGGCCTGCGCGACCTGCGACGGTTTTTTCTTCAGGGGCAAGCACGTTCTGGTCGTGGGCGGCGGCGACACGGCCCTGGAAGAAGCGCTGTACCTGAGCGGCCTTGCGGCGCGCGTCACCGTCGTTCACAGGCGGGATGAACTGCGGGCTGAAAAAATCATGCAGGAAAGGGCGTTCGCGCGCGACAACATCGAGTTCATGTGGGACTCGGTCATTGAGGACATTCTTGACGTCAGCCGGAAGACCGTGACCGGCGCCCTGATTAAAAACGTCAAAAGCGGCCAGATAACAAGATACGACTGCGACGGCATTTTCATGGCCCTCGGCCATATACCCAATACCGCCCTGTTCGCCGGCCAGATTACCTGCGACGCGCAGGGTTTCATCAAAACCGCCAGAGGAACAGCGACTTCCGTGCCGGGCGTGTTTGCCGCCGGCGACGTGGCCGATCCCGTGTACAAGCAGGCGGTCACCGCGGCCGGCACCGGCTGCATGGCTGCGCTCGACGTGGAGCATTACCTGCAGGGAGCATAACCGTACGCTGAGCGCCGAACCCGCCAAGAGTTCATAGTCTGCCATGACCCGGATCGACACACATCTGGCCGCCCAGAAACAAGCCGTGTTCGCCATTGTCGGCAACATGAATGTCGGCAAGACCTGCCTGTTCAAGGCCCTGTGCGGCTCCAGCACCCACAGCATCAACATGCCCGGCTCAACCGTCAGTGTCGAGTCGGGCGCCGTACGCGGCACCGGGATCCGCATTCTGGATACTCCCGGCATTTATTCCATTTTCTCATCCAACGAGGAAGAGCGCGTCTGCCGCGACATCCTGCTGCCCGGCCGCGGCGAAGGCCCGGTTACCGGCATTATCCTTGTGGCTGACGCGAAAAACATGCGGCGGTCAATCGCCATTGCCCTGCAGTACGCCGAATACGGCCTGCCCATGCTGATGGTCGTAAACATGATTGACGAGGCCTCCTCGCGCGGCATCACGATCGATACAGCACGGCTGTCAGGCCTGATCGGCATTGACGTGTGCACCACGATCGCGCGCGAAGGCATCGGTGTGCGGTCAGTGGCCGCCGCGCTTGGCCGCATGCGGACTCCGGCACAATCCGTCACCTTCCCCGCCCCGGTGGAGAATTTTCTGCAGGATATGCAAAAACTGCTGGTCGGCGGGGCATGCTACCCCCGCGCGCTGGGGCTGCTGCTGCTCGACCGGGACCGTACCGCCCGTGACTGCATCGAGCGCACCTTCGGGCCCGGAATGCTGGAGCGGCTTGCGACACTGGGCTTATCCTGCTGCCCGGAAGGACGCATACCTTTTCATATCGGCATCACGAGCCTGTACAACCGTCAGGCCGAGCGTATCGCCGGCGAGGTTGTGCGCATTGAACCGGCGGCCAGGAGCAGCATGATCCAAAGGCTGGGTTCCATGTGCACCAGTCCGGCAACAGGCATCCCCATCGCATTCATCGTGCTTGCGCTTGTCTACCTGTTCGTCGGCTCGTTCGGCGCCACCTATTTGGTCGACACCATCGATATCCAGCTCTTTGAAAACCGGCTGATACCGCTGTGCGAAAAACTTGTCGCGCCGATTCCATCGGCGTTCGTGCGCGACATGATCGTCGATCCGGACTTTGGGCTTCTGCCCACAGGCGTGTTCCTGGCCCTTGGACTGGTGCTGCCGGTGCTCTTGTGCTTCTATATCGCCTTCGGTTTTCTCGAAGACTCAGGATACCTGCCCCGGCTTTCGCTGCTGCTTGATAAAATCTTCAAAAAAATGGGTCTGAACGGCAAGGGAGTCATACCGCTGGTCATGGGATTTTCCTGCGTTACCATGGCCATTCTCACCACCCGCATGCTCGACACGAAAAAAGAACGCAATATCGCCACACTGCTCCTGCTGCTGAGCAGCCCCTGTGCGCCCCTGCTTGCGGTCATGCTGATCATCCTGGACCGGATGCCGGTTTCGGCCACGCTGACTGTTTTCGGCATCATATTCGTGCAGACGTTCGCGGTCGGCTGGCTGCTGAACAGAATGCTGCCGGGCCGCCCGGCGGGCCTGCTCATGGAAATACCCCCGCTTAGAATCCCCAGGGCCCTGCCGCTGCTGAAAATGGCCATTCTCAAGACGTTCCATTTCATGAAAGAAGCGATCCCGGTCTTCATGCTGGCCGCGCTGGTCGTGTTCCTGTTCGAACGCGCGGGAGGGCTTGCCAGGCTCGAAATGCTGGCAGGTCCGCTGGTGCACGACATTTTAGGGCTTCCGGAAAAAAGCGTGCAGGTATTCATCAAGACCATTATACGGCGTGAAAGCGGCGCGGCAGAGCTGATGCATCTGAAAGATGCCTACACGAACCAGCAGCTCGTCATCAACCTGCTGGTGATGACGTTTCTGCTTCCCTGCCTCAACTCGGCGATCGTCGTCGTCAAGGAACGGGGCGCCGCAACCGCTGCTGTGATGCTGTCGGGGGTCATGATCTATTCCATGGCGCTGGGCAGCGTCCTGCATTTCCTGTTTATCTGGCTGGGCATCACGTTCAGCTGAGCTGCCGATAGTATCGGGGGAGGCCGATATGCTAAGTGAAAAGCTGGTTGAAATCATGGAAGCGATCTGGTGCGCCGCGGAGAACAGGCTCTACACCCGCGACGCCATCAGGAAAAGCTGTACGGTTTCATTCGATGAGCCTGACCTTGACACACTGCAACAGCGCGGCCTGATCACAAAAAGCGGCGATACAATTCTGTTTACTGAATCCGGCAAGGCCGAAGCAGAGAGCATTATGCGCCGCCACCGCCTGGCCGAAGTGCTGGTCACGAGCATCCTGAAACTGAAAAAAGCCGAAATGGAGGAAGTGGCCTGCCAGGTTGAGCATGCGCTGCTGCCCGAGGTCGAGGCCGCTATCTGCACGCTGCTGGGGCATCCCGAACTGTGCCCGGACGGGCGCCCGATTCCGCGCGGAGCCTGCTGCCGCAATTTGCAGAAAACCGTCAGTACCACGGTCGTGAGCCTTGCCGAGCTCGGCGCCGGGGAAAGCGGCCGTATCACCTATATCAAGCCGGAAAATCATGCGCGCCTGCACCAGCTGCTGTCCTTCGGCCTGGAACCGGGTGTTACCGTAACCGTGCTGCGCACCACCCCGGCGCTGTGCCTGATGTTTGAAAACACCGAGCTCGCCCTTGACCGCGATATCGCCGGCAGCATTTTCGTCTGGAAGGCTGAAGGCAAAAAACTATAGATCTCAGGGAACGCTTTTTTTGATGGATTAGGCCGTTTTTTTGTTTTATAAGTACCGGTATCTGACGGGTAGTACACACCGCACACGGACTCTCTGGAAAGGCATCGCACATGGCGGTACTGGTTGTCGGCGGCGCCGGCTATATCGGATCACATGCCGTGCGCGCGCTCGCGCGCGCCGGACGCCACGTGGTCGTCTTCGATAATTTCGAGAAAGGGCACCCGGAAGCCGTGCGCGGCATAAGCGTTTTCAACGGCGACCTGCGCCGCCCCGCTGATGTGGCTGAAGTTTTTACACAGCATGCCATCGAAGCGGTCATGCACTTTGCAGCCTACAGCCTGGTCGGTGAATCCATGCAGTGTCCCGAACGCTATTATCAAAACAATGTCTGCGGCACGCTGAATCTGGTCAGCGCCATGCAGCGCTCCGGCATCAGGCATTTCATTTTTTCATCAACAGCGGCAACCTACGGCGAGCCGGAATATGCGCCGATCGATGAAGCCCACCCGACCCGGCCGACCAACGTCTACGGAGAGACAAAGCTCACGATCGAGCGCATGCTGGACTGGTTTGGCGCGATATACGGACTGAAAAGCGCGCGGCTGCGCTATTTCAACGCCGCGGGCGCCGACCCGGCCGCCGATATCGGAGAGCTGCACGATCCTGAAACGCACCTGATACCCCTTGTTTTGCAGGCTGCGCTCGGGGAACGGGAAAGCATCTCCGTGTACGGCACCGATTACGATACGCCCGACGGCACCTGCGTGCGCGACTACATTCACGTGAACGACCTTGCGGATGCCCACATCCGGGCCCTTGATTACCTCGAGGCCGGAAACCCCTCCGATATGTTCAACCTGGGCAACGGCAGCGGCCACAGCGTCCGCCAGATCATCGATATCGCCCGCGCGGTCACCGGCCGCGATATTAAAGTGATCAACGCCGGCCGCCGCCCCGGCGATCCTGCAACCCTGATCGCCTCCTCGGCAAAGGCCATGCGCGTTCTGGGATGGCAGCCGAAACTGCACGACATTGAAACCATTATCCGGACCGCCTGGGCCTGGCACAGCCGGACGGCGAAAACATGGAATACCTGATGCGCGCGATCAGCAGCAGCCATATAACTGAAACCGTGGCACGGCTGTGCCGGGAGGCAAATCACGTTCTCGGCGATGACGTCCTGGGCCTGCTCAAACAGGCACGTGCCACGGAGGTCTCCGAAACCGGCCGGGAGGTCCTCGCCCAGATCATTGAAAACGCCGCCATTGCCGCTGAAGCGCCCCTGCCCCTTTGCCAGGACTGCGGCACCGCGGTGGTGTTTGTTGATATCGGACAGAACGTACGCGTTGAAGGCGACGATATAGAAAGCGCCATACAGGCGGGGGTTGCCCGCGGCTACCGTGACGGGTACCTGCGCATGTCCATGGCGGCCCGGCCGTTCAGCGCGCGTGAAAACACCGGCAACAACACCCCGGCGGTTATCCACTACCGGATGGTGCCGGGCGAACGGCTGTCGATCACGGTTGCGCCCAAGGGCGGGGGCAGCGAAAACATGAGCCGATTTATCGTGCTCAAGCCCGCGCAGGGGCGCCCAGGTGTTGTTGATTTCGTGGTGCAGGCGGTGTCGGAGGCGGGCGCTAATCCATGCCCGCCGCTGATCGTTGGAGTCGGCATCGGCGGCACCGCGGAGCGGTGCATGGAGATTGCCAAGCGGGCCCTGCTGCGGCCGGCCGGACAGCCCTCACCCGATCCGGAAACAGCAGAACTCGAAGCTGAACTGCTCGATCGCATCAACGCGCTCGGCATCGGGCCCCAGGGCCTGGGAGGCAGCATAACCGCACTCGCCGTACACGTTGAAACCCATCCCGCCCACATTGCCAGCCTGCCGGTTGCGGTCAATCTGCAGTGCCACAGCGCCCGGCACAAGGAAGCCGAGTTGTAGCAGACAAACCGGTCAAATTTCTAAAAATATTTTTTTTTGCGGGCTGTTCAAAAAAGCACAGATGCAAGGCGCGCGAAGTCACGAGGAATGAGGCGTACTTTGCCGTACGCCGCAGTGACGAATGATGAGCGCAACGCAGCAGACGGGCGTTTTTCAACAGCCCGCCGCCGCTACCAGGAATTGGTCGCTACTCCCGCGCACATGCTGACAAAACCGACAACGGTCATCAGCCAGGCGACGCCCAGCACGGTTCCTACCGCTGTATCGGTATAGTTCCTGATACGCAGTGCCGGGGCGATCTTTGTAAGGATGGTGATGCCTGCAAGGAAAAGGATGGTGCCGTCGCGTACGAGATGCTCAAACATGCCGTTCTCTCATGAAATGTGTTTGCAAGACCCATCCCCTGTTAGTCAGTATAGGCTTGCCGCAGGGACGTGTCAAGGAAATCAGCAGTAAATCAGCAGATACAAGGATGGCTATCGGACGGCCTGAAAACGGAAGCGGCAGCAGCCGTCAACCGCACAGTACATGCGCGCATGTTCAACGGTCATGTCAGGGCAAAACTCGCGTGCGAACGTGCCGTATTCACGCGAGCAGATCACATCCGATATGCGGTCGAGAAACTTCTCACGGCCGGCCTTCCTGATATGACGCACCCAGGGGCATTCGCGAACGGCAAGCGTAAAGCCCTCAGGACTGCAGGGCGACAGTTCGAATCCGTACTGCTCGGCCTCGAGCTTGAACTCAAGCGCCCGGCACAGGGCCTCAATGCCGTCTCCTGTTTCGAGCAGGCCACGGATGGTGCGCGCCTCGATCTTCGGCAGCACCTCCCATACCGCGGCGTCGAGCGCGAGCGCCTTTTCGAAATCAGCGTCCTTTTCGACCGCCATGAACCACAGGCCGTCAACGCTCACGAAGCACTTCCTGAAATAATCGGCGACGAGTTTCTGATCCTGCATCTGCACCCTTTCTGATGTTATGAAATCAGCAGCGAAAACGCGATCAGGCTGCCGAACATAATAATAAAAATAAGCTGAATGGCTTTTATGTCGTTGCGGCGCTTATTGTCATCATCATAGGTGACGTAGCTCACTATGAGCCGCGCAAGCAGATATGCCAGCACACAGCCGGCAAAAAGGATCAATTCGACAATATACTTTTCAACAAAACAGCTCATGGAAAAAACAGGGGCCGTTGCCCTAGATTGCTCCTGAATCGTTATCGTTCACTTATCCAGATAGGGGACGTCCATAAATTAATAAATAATTTTCAATCTAGCAGCTTGCATTTCAATTCTGCGGCCGTCTGCTCCCCGCGACGGCAAGCAAACACTATGGCTGGCTGCGTCAAACCATATCGCTCGGCTAATGCCGTTCCGGATACACCCAGCTCATGCACTGCCCAGTATATGGCAAGACTGCGGGCTTCCACACGGCGCCGATCCCGCCCCTTCTTCCTTACTTCTTCTGCCGGCAGTCCCATTACTTCCGCTACCCGCCGTTCAATCTTATCAATGTCATAGCCCCGGCGCTTTAATTCATATCCCCGGCGGCATGTCTCCTCTGCACGCGATAGCACCTGTTCAACAAAATCACTGTCTCCCAGTATCCGCACATCGCTCTTTACACGGTCCTGGCCTTGCAAGCGGATTTTTTTGACAGCATCCCAGCCGCCCATGCTCCGAATCAATCCGCCGCCAACCAGCTCCGGCCGCCTGCCATGTTCAATCCCCTGAGCAATAAACTGTGAATACTGTTTCCGCGCCATTTGTACCTTTTTGCCGAACATGTTGACCACATAGCCTGTCTGCTGCCAGGTGTAAGCTTTCTCTCCTATCAGGGCGCTGTGCCCAGCGTATGCGTACTTGTCCAGCTGCTTCATTGTTCTTACAATACCGGCCCTTAACGGATTTAAATGAATATAGCGGACCAGTTCCTTCAGATAGATATCCTCCTGGCATATAATTGATTTATACCGATTCTGAAACAGCTGACCGTGACGGTTATACTTACGATTGAAATATCCGGAATACCCAGTCAAAAGCCTCCTCATAAGCGTTGCCAGACCCACATCGCCAGTACGCAAAAGTAAATGCGCATGGTTGTCCATCAGTGCCCATGCATAGCAGCTCGTGTTGCTGGCCACAAGAAACTGCCCCAGCCGCTGAATAAACCACTCCTTATCCGCTGAAGTGCGAAAAATCTTTTTGCGCTCAATCCCCCGGAAGATAACGTGATGCACTACACCGGGTGCGTCCAGTCGGGCTACTCGTGGCATGCAAACACTTCTATCAAAGCACATCCCTTCCGTCAATTTATTAATTTATGGACGTCCCCTATATTCTCCCCGGTTTCCTTGGCAAGAGTTCCCATACGACTAATAAAGTTCCTTCGGTCTTCTTCATCCCGGACTATCAGGCCCTTTTCTATACCTCTGATAATCACGTGATGCAAGGTTCCCGGCGCATCCAGCCTTGGCCCTCGTGGCATTGACTCTTCCTTCCCTGTGCCTGTCGGTTTGATCCCTGCAGCATACTAACGTTTGTGTACTTTGTTAACAACGTCCCCTATCATGCACACTCTATCTTTTCCCTCAACCGATTCGGCGCAAAATCTTTATTTCTTTAAAAATGAGATTAAAAAAAGACTGGCTGAACCTAATAGAACAATTCCCAAAATTGCAGCCGGAATCATATAATACAAAGCACCCGCCATTTCATCCAAATTTTGATTAATCATATAAGCAGCTATGCATATTAGTTCAAAAAAAACCAAGTGCCCCACAGAATGAATGGTGAATTTTGTATTAAAACAAAGAGGCATTGCAATCGAATATAAAATAGCCAACACTGAAAACAGAATGAAAAAAAGCATGAGATGCCCATCTTTGCCTCTTGTAACGGCGTAAGATGCGATGACCAATAAGGTGCCAAACCAGTATAAATTGAAAATCTTCAATAGTGATTTCACCAGATACTCCCCATTGCTTTAATTTGGTTAATCGCAGGATTTTTTGAAACAATTATATCTGGAGCTGGTGCAAGATCAGGCCCATGAATATTTGTAAAGAAGTCTGCTGAAAGCATATAATCCGAATGATTATATTCATCAAAAGGCTTATCATGTGGCAATATATATTTGCCCATGGTTTCATCTGGAGCAAATTTTCTATTCGTTATCCAACCAAGTTCCTGAATTTTTGCGATCTCATCTCCTTTTGCACCAATTCCGCCTTTAAACCATGCCCATTCATCATTGGGGGACCAGTAATTATACGTTTTTCCCCGAATCTGAGATAGAGCCTTTAATAAATCATTCGTTTCTGAATTGAACGGGAGTACATCCAGAGGACTTCCCATCATGATAAAAGTATCCACCTTTGATCCACCTTGTAGAGCAGCAAGGCTAATTATTGTACCTTGACTGTGGGCAATAATACTAATAGGTTCACAACTTTTTTCTTTTTCCTTTATGCTATTCAAGAGATTTAAAATTCTTTTTAACCTATCAACACTAACCATCATGTATTTTCTGTTCGAATCTCGCATGCCCGCAACGCTATCTGTTGCATAATTAGGCTGTCCACCTTGTTTTCTTGACAAGCCGAACGAAGTAGATGGATCCCCCCATTTAAAAGGAATTATTTCCTGAATATTCTGCCCAGTAGAATTCCAATAGGCCTTCAAACCCTTTTCCGCAGTACTAAACCATGCAGCATCGGTATTTACACCATGAACCAATACAACGACATCACCTAAAGGATCGATGCAATCATTGGTATTATTAAAAACAAAATTATATAGATTGACACCCCCTGCTTCCCCCATCGGGTCTCTATTCAACCACCGTCCAAGTACCGGGCTGTAATATCTGTAGCCATAATAATAGAGCCCCGTCTCAGCTTCGAGGTACTTTGTGGAAAAACGGTACGGGTTAGCTTCTGCCAACAAGCCATTAGAATTGATGGTATTCCCGAAGGGATCGTATTCGTAGTGTGCGGCGATAATGCCATCAGTGTCTACAAGCTGGCCGACGTTGCCGTTGGCGTCGCAGGTGTAGTAGTGTGCGTTGTCGCTGATACGGGTAAGCAATCCGCCGATGCCGCCTGCGCCCTGGAGGGTGCCGGAGAGGTCGAGGCCCCAGACGTACAAAACAGAAGTCTGAAGTCCAGGGTTCGAGGTCGGAATAGAAACTTCACAGATAAGATTCCAGCCGTCGTAGAGGAAGCGGGTGTCGGAAGCAGCAGACCAGGAATCGGCGTTGTAGTCAAACACCTGCTTTTGCACGCGGCGGCTCATGTAGTCGTAGGTGAAGGCGACCTTGCGGGTTCCGGGAGCAGGGGTTTGCGGTTCGACAGAGATAAGGCGGTTTTCGGCATCGTAGGTTAAGGCGGTGCGCACGGCGCCCGCTACACTACCTGCGACCAGATTGCCGTCTTCGTCGTAGTGCAGGTCATCAGTAACCGGCGCGCCCGCGTTCGTGGTGATCTGTGTGTATTGATTGAGCGGATTCGGGTCGTAGGTGATCTGCTTCGTCAATGCTTCGATTGCCGATTCGCGATTGCCGATATTGTCGTAGGCGAAGGTGCGGGCTTCGGCGTTGACCGGGGTGGTGGTGTCGCCTGTGTCGGTTCCGATGTAGCTCTGCGATCCAGTCAATTCACTGCGTGAGTTGTAGCCGTAGAGGTTGAAGGCGGCCCGGTCAAAGGCTGCGCCGGAGTTTTTAACGCTGGTCCTGCGGCCCATGCTGTCGTAGGCGTATGCATAATTTGAAATAATTTGCGCATTGTATGCGTTTTCAATGTTTGTTCGTACATTCCTGTTAGGTTCATAGCTGTAGGTTGTTATCAGACCTCTGTCGGTCGTGGTGCTCTGCAGCAGATGTGAATTCGGCACGTATGAATACACAGCATTGCCGGACAGGCTGTCGCCAGTCCAGCCTACATTGATAAATCTGCCGGTGGGGTCGTAGGCGTAGGTGATGTCATACCCAGCACCAAGAGAAAAACCGGAAGAACGGCCTAACCCGTCGTAGTCTCGAGTGATGGTTTCATTCATAAGCCCGGTCATGGTTTCTGTTTCAAGCTGCAGGGCGCTGTTATAGGCAAATGTTCTGCTGCCGGCTGCATCACTCACGGTCTTCTGCCTGCCGAGACGGTCATAAGAGAACTGCACATCGGGCGTGGCATCGGAATAATCAATTGCCGCAAGCTCTCCGGTTGCGGGATCATAATTATAGCTGGTGACAATCGTTCCGCCTTCGCGCGCCCAGGTGCGGCTTGCAAGCCTGCCGCCTGATGCGTAGGTATAGGCAACCTGCTTGCCTTCAGCATCCTGCTTTGCCTTGAGCAGCCCGGTTGCCTCATCATAGATCCACAGGGTTTCATCGCCTGATGCCCCTGCGGGGAACGTTTCGCCGTCAAAGCCTGCGCCTTCGCGGTAAGTGAGCATACGCGCAAGCCTACCGTAACCGTCATACTCATAGCTCACCGGATAAGTGGCGCTGCCCCACTGACGGGTGATCTGGCCCTGATTGTTGTAGCTGTAGCGCACGGTTGTGTTGTCAGGATTGGTCTCGGATATCTTCTCGCCGGTCGCCGAATTATAGTTGTACAGCGTGCGGTTACCGGCTGCATCCTGCACCCAGGCGACCCGGCCATGCGAGGTGTAACCTGTTGTGCTTCTGCCCGTGCGTGGATCGGTCAGGCCTACCCTTCTGCCAAGATCGTCATAGGCATAGGTCAACGTCACTCCGCTTTTGCCCGTGCTTGACATGAGCAAACCGTTCACGCTGAATGACACCGCATCGATGGTGCTGTCAGGATAATCAACCGTGGCGGTTTCAGTGCCCGCAGCCCGGTTGATTACGCTCCTTGATACCACCCGGTTGCCGAGCGTGTCAATTGAAACATTCTCGCTCACGAGCCCGCCCGAGCCAAGCCCGGTAAAGCGGCTTAACTGCGTTGCCACTGTTGTGGGTGTAGCGCTGTTCTCGGTTGCAAAAACCTTTTGCTCTGCTTTTTGCCACCAGGCATCATCAGCGGACACATACACCGAAGTGGATGCGGTGATGCGGTCGCCCGATGCAGGCGCAAGCACATTATTGCCATCCACATCAAGCCCGCTCATAACCTGATTGCCGATTTCATCGTATACATACAGGGTGGCAGCCATGCCGGTTGCAGTGGTTTTTACAAGCTGGCCCTTGTTGTTGTAGAAATTCTCAGCTGCTTCCACGGTTCCGCCAAAGCCCGGTTTTTCAACCCGCACTGTGCGGCCGAGCATGTCGGTCACGGTTTTCTCCCACACCGGGCCGCTCAAATCTTTGGTGTACACGGTGGTGCAGCGCGTGCCGTCCGGGTTCACGCCGTATTCATAGAAGCGCGCAATGGTACCCGTGCCGCTTACCGACTTGACCTGGCCGTCAAGAAAGCGCTCCGTGATTTCGGTCGCACCTCCGGGACGGGTGACTGTTGACACGCGCCCGCCAGCAGCATAGCTGTACTTCGTCACCAGGCCGTCAGCTGCCGTGCTGCTCGTGAGCCTCCCTGCCTTGTCGTAGGCACTCTCTGTTGCAAGGCTCAGGTCTCCCGCGCTTACCGTACTCGTCAAGCGCCTGCCTGATCCATCGTAGGTATAGGCGGTGGTGACCTGGCCGTGCGCGCCCGGGCGCCTCATGTGCGTTACGCGCTTCATAAAATCATACTCATAGCCCGTCACAATACCGCGCGCATCCGTCTCATCAGTCATGCCGCAGCAGTCCCAGTTAGCGCTGGTCTCGGTGCCGTCGGAGTTTACCACCCGGATGACATGGCCCTCGTGGTCGTAGGTATTCACCGTCCAGCTCACGCTCTCATAGCCGGAACCGGTATACACGAGCGTTTCCTGCATCATGGTGCGGCCAAGCCCGCTTGCGATGGTGTTTTCGCGGATCGTCGTGCCGGCTATGCCCTCAGGGCTGGTGACGGTTCCGCGGGTCAGCGTGTTCTGCAGGTCACTGCCTGAACCTTCAGCGAAAGTGCCCTTCGATCCGTCGTCCGGCCGGCTGTAGGCGCCGCGCACATAGCTGTAGCTGTCAAGACGGCCGTCAGAATAGGCAACGCTTCTGAGCCTGCCGGAGTTCACCGTGCCGGTGCCTTTACTGTAATACGTGCGCGTTGTGCGCTGATTGCCGGAAGCGCCGAAGGATGCGCCGGGACTGGCGGCCTGCTCGACAGTCTCGATCCGGTTGCCGTGCGCATCACGTACATAAGAATACCAGGCCTTCGCAACCACGGTGCCCAGTATCGTCTCTGTTATTGTGCGCGGACGATGGCTGTCTTCGGGCAGGCCGGAGTCCTGCGGATCGATCGGGGTGTAATCGTAATGCCTGGCGCGCGCTGCACCGGCGCCGGCGCCCGCTGCGGAATCAAGCCATGAGCTTACCTCAACGCTTGTGCGGCCCTGAGCGTCGTAGCTGTACGTCGTGGCCGAACCGTCGGGCTGCGTCCGGCCGAGCACCCTCCCGGTAGCCGGATCGTACTGCGTGCGGGTGGTGAGGCGGGCAGCATCCGGATCAATTGTTTGCTCCACCACGGCCCGGCCCCATGCATACGTGCGGTACAGCGTGCTGGTTTTGGAAGCAACCCGGCCTGAGCGGTCTTTTTCCGTGCGCACCTCGGCACGCTCATCGCTGCCAATGTCCGTGGTCTGGACCTCTACCACCTGGTCGCTGTCGCCCTTGATGAGCGTCCAGACATTGGAGCCTTCCGGCTTCCGGTATTCGTAGCGCTTTGCCGCGTCGCCGCGGTTTTCCGTGATCAGCAGGCTTTCGCACACGTCCTTTGATGCGCTCTGGTTGCGGACAGTCCACTGCGCGATCGGGCTATATCCGAAGTTGACCTCATAGATACCCTCGTCGTTTTTCTCGCCCCTGGCCGAAGGCGGGTAAAACAGCACCTGGTAGGAATAGTCGTCAACGGGCAGGATATCCACGAAGGCCTCGGGCGCAACAATTTGGCGCAGCACGTCGCGGCCGTAGAGCTTGTACACATCGTAGATTTCGGAAGAGAACTCCCCTGACGGCGCATACACGGCCTCAAGGCCTTGTGCCAGGGACTCAAGGCCCAAAGCCGCCTCGGTGTGATCGCCGACGGCATCCGGGCTTTTGGGCTTCGCTGCATCGGGGCGGAGCCTGTCAGACTGAATGAACAGCGACCCGGCGCTCATGCCGCCCGCGGCCTTGCCCAGACTGATTTTGAAATCAATGCCCTGGTTCAGGTCGATATTCTTCAGCGCACACGCCGGGCAGCCGGATTTTTGCGCGCAGGATTCGCACCCCACGGCAATGCTGCGGGTGATTTCGCAGGCCGGGCTTTTAACATCCTTTACGTTCAGCACAATAAACCCGCCGCCGCCCTCAAGCCGGGTGCTCTCATCTATGGACAGCCAGCAGCTGGTTCCCTCCTGGGCTATGATGCTGCCCAGAATGCCGGGGCTGGTCCTCTCGTTATCGATCTGCCACTCAAGCTCCATGCCCTCGTAGGGCTCCTCGGCGCGCACTTCAACCGTTGATCCCGGCATCAGCGGATAGGCGCTTTGGTCGTCCTGTGCGTCAATATAGACGTTCTTCAGCCTGCACGGGGCTGCGATGAAGGTGCCCGTGGTGCGCACCTCGCGGCCCTCGGGAGATGTGATCAAGAGCGTTATGGGGATTTCATCGCCCGGCACAAGGTTTTTCTCATTTTTCATGCGGAAGGTAAAATACCCCTCGCCAAGGGTGCCGGCCGTGGGCACGGGGTCGCCCACAAGCTCGAAGTCCGGGTGGGTCGAGCTGATCGCGGGCGTTTTGCCGCTCACCCCGAACCCGTTCAGATTGATCAGCGCGTACTTGACCGTGCGCTCGCCCTTGTCGATCGATGGAAAGTAGCGGTTTTCCCAGTTGTACTTCCCGTTTTCATAGTCGATATAGAGTATCCAGGTATTGTTCATGAACTCGTTCAGGCTGTCACGGGCCTGGTACATGGCGCCGATCTGACCCATGGCTCCCGCCAGGGTGAACCCGATACCGCCCATACCCATTGACTGAATCCGGGCCAGCTGCAGCGCCATGACATTCTGCGCTATGCCGCGGATCAATGTATTGACGGGAACATTGCCGTCGCGGATCGAATCTGAATTGGTTATGAGGGCTGCTGCAGCGTCGGCAAGCACGCCTGCAACCTGCAGCCAGTCGCTGTATTGAGGATCGACAAAATCCCGGTTCCACTTGGCGATCTCTTCGACAATCTGGCCGCCGCCGATGACGTACGGATCGGCGCCCTTGAGGCTGATGAAATAGCCCATGCGAAAGGGCCCCATGGGATTGCCCGGCGGCGTTGTCGATATGATGCCCACGCCGGTGAAGGTGCCGACATCAATGCGCTGGGAGGGCACAAGCACGTTCTGCCCATAGTCCGTGAGCTCGCGGCTGACGATTTCAAGGTCTTCGGGCTCAAGCTGCAAAGGGGACAGATCAAAGCTTCCCATGTCCTGCGTGAACTGATACAGCGGCACATTTCTACCCACGGCCTCGGCCACAAGCTTCACCGCCGAGACGGACTCCTGCCGGAAGAGCTGCTGCAGCACCAGGTGCTCGAACACCGAGCCCTGCATGCCCTCGGTGCGCAGGAAGGCATCTCTCAGCTGCCAGTCGGCATCCTGCGGCACTGTCTGGACCCGCTCGGAGACATCGACACGGATATTGGTCTCGGTGACGCGCACGGGCCATACGTCGAACAGGTAGGACACCTTCAGGTGCCGTGCAATGCGTATATCGGAAGGGTTGCGGTACCAGCGCACGCCCAGCTGCCGGGCGATCAGGTCGGCATGCGTGTCGAGCTGGTAAAAATAGGAGCTGCCGGTGATGTGCAGCTGCTCGCCCAGCAGCCGGTCCAGCTCGCTTGTGCGCTCGCCCAAGGCTTCGTTAAAACGCGCGAGCGCCGCGGTGATGTTTTCAGAACTGGCGCGGCCCAGGCCCAGCACAATCGCGGTGTGGTCGCCGACCGTGGTGACGTAATCGCTTGTGCGGGACGGGTTCTTGACGTCCTCGCCCGGCCGTACGATTGCTACGCGCAGGGTCTCCTCGAGTCCCATGGATATCTCGGCGTCCTTGCCCGTGTTCTCCGCCACCAGACGGCCGTTCAGGCGCAGCTGCGGACGCATGTAGATCATGTACAGGGGCGTTTCCAGAAATGTGCCCGTGTATTCGGCCAGGGTTTCGTAGTCTGCGCTCGTCGAGGGCACGTAGGACAGCACCAGGCGCTGGCCCGCCACCTGTGAGGTGGGCGCGCGAAAGTCGATTTCAAGAGTTTCAAGCTCGATGTCCAGGTCAACGCCCCAGTAGGAAAGCTGCACACTCACCTGATGGTGCTCTTCAAGGGGCACGGAGCTGTAGGTCCGGTACTGCGACTGGTCGGTCTCAAAGGGCAGCGTTATCGGCAGGATCGGGAATGTCTCCTTCGCCACCTCGTCATAGCCGTAAAAATCACGCAGCGTCATGTCCGGATGGTCATCGAGAAAGTCCTGCAGCCTTGCCTGGTAGTCTGCCGTGGATGCTGTCATGAACTCCTGGAACGATTCGGTATCGATATCAACCAGGCCGCTGTCGGCGATGTTGCTGAACTGATCGAGGCTCTGGATGAACTGCTCTGCATCGAAACCAAGGCCCTGTTCATTGACCGCCCCCGCAGTGCTGCGGTACTGCTTGAAGGCCGGGGCAAGGGGCACCCACAGCTTGTGCCTCTCGCTCTCAGCGGTGCCGCGGTAGTCGGCATAGGGAAGGTAGACCTCGACACAGGTGTGCAGGAATGAAGACTGCGCGATCGTTGAGCCGCGGTAGAGGTCCTCGACATCTTTGATGTCGCCGGTCGCCAGGTAATAGCCCACCATCGCCGGCGACTTCAATCCAAGCCACTGCATTGCGCGGTTGATGTCTACGATTGCGCGGACCTCGGCGTAGCGGGCCGGATAGCCTGAATAGCGCAAAAGTGCTATCAGCAGCGAGGCGGTATCAACATCGTTGCCGCAGCCCTCGGCGAGCGTCTGCGCGGCCCCTTTGAGGCTGCCCCGGTAGGGCTGAAAGTCGATAGTGTTCTTGACCCACTCGTATATCCGTATGGGGTTTTTGCCAAGACTGTCGGCAAGCGCCTTGATGGGCGCGGCAAATACCACATCCCCCAGCTCATCCTCGAGCAGATCGGCGGCAGCCGGAGGCGCAACTGCGGCAATCGTCGCCCGGCTGAGAAGGCCCTGAACCGAAGAAACAGAGGCAACATGAATCGGCCGCGCGCGCCGGGGCAGATCCAGGTCCCAGGCCGCAACAGGGGAAAGCAGCGGCTGTGAAGGCTGCCCGGCGGACAGGGAGTCTTTGGAATTGAATTTCACCATTTTGAAGACGCCGTTTTCTGCCAGCAGGCCGAAGCCGGGGCGGGGCATGTTGAGCTCGCCTGTCTCGGCCGCAGTCAGTTCACGGCCCTTGGGCCTTACAATCTCTGAGGAGGTTTTGCTTTTGCGGGCGTTGCGGCCTAGTGCGGAAGAACGCTCCATGGCCTCGATACGCTTCTTGCGGCCGCCCAGCAGGCCCCGCTCGATCATACCGTTAATGTCGCCGCGCCTGGTGCAGTCTGACAGGGCTGCAAAGCGTTTCTTCAGGGCGGCTGCCTGCGCCCGGTGGCGCTCAACAAAAACATCATCGGCTCCGTTCTCAAGGAGCTCCTGCTCCATCAGCGCAAGCAACCTGTCGAGCTCGCCGGTGCGGCCGGCAAAGCGCTCTGCGCTTTTCAAAAACGCTGCCAGGGCTTTTTCAGTGCGGCGTGACTGCATATCTTCAAATTTCCGGTCGAGCTGCTGCATGTGGCTCGACATCTCACTCCCCAGCTGCTCGAAACGCTCATACGTGCCGGGGTTGAACAAACTCTGGGCACCCGGCGCCGGAACAAAAAACAGACAACCTGCAAGAAGGGCACCTGTAAGCAGAGACAGCTTTTTCATTAAAGAGCTCCTTTAGTGCGGTGATGGTCGTTTGTGGACGAAGTAGGCGTTGTGGACACTGTGGACTCAGTTGACCGGCACCGGGAGCGCACGCGGTAGAGGCGCTCGGTGAAACCGCCTTCATTTTCAAAGGCCTGTGCAAGGGAAGCGAGCTGACGGTCAAGCAGCGCACAGGCAACGGCCACAAGCGCAAGAGCGCCGTTGGCGGCTATTTCGGGAAAACCGGGAGTGGACATGGTGGACGATGTGGACGGCGTGGACGAAAAACCTTTATTAATATTTTTTTCAAAATGTCCACTGCGTCCACATCGTCCACTTGGTCCACTGTTGTACACCTCCCGCACCCAGTGCGCAAACTCATCGGCCGTTGTGCAGCGCCGGTCAACCAGGGCCTGCCTGCGCGCGTCCCCGCGCTGCCAGAGGGGCAGGCCCCGCTGGCGCAGAAAATCCTCATAATCGACCCGGAGTTCCTCAAGGCTTGCGCGTGCGACACTGGTGAGCCGCAGCTCGGTTTTTTTCGAAGTGCCGGATGCCTGGCTGCCCTCGGCGATATTTTGCACGCCTGAGCGCGCAGCCTGCACCATCTGGTCGCGCGTTCGGCTGCGCCGGTCGACATAGCGCTCGCAGAAGCGCACGGTCACGTCATGCACGAGACGGGCGACTTGAAAGCTTTTCAGCCCGCGGTAGCCGCCGTGTTTTGGTATAAGCTTTTCAGTCATTCTGGGGCTCGCATTCAGGCAGTGTGCCGATGAACGGTTCATGGCCGACATTCATGGAGCCCTGCCATGACTTGACGATAACTGTGCCTGAAATAATGCCGCTGTTGTTTGTCAGTTCAGCCAGCGGCGCAAGCACACTGCCATTCAATGCCACTGCCGTACAGTCAAAGGACGTCGCCTCAAAAAAATTAAAAAGAATATAGCCGCGCATCCAGCCCGGAACAGCCATGCCGATATGCGAAACTTCCGTATGCTCGCCACTGATATTTATGATAACCGTTGCGTTTCGCGGGATATCGCTCAGGTGCAGGCTGCTGGCGCTTCGCAGCTGCTGAGCGCTGATGTTGAATATCTGGACGGGGTTTGTGCCGCTGCCGCGCAGGGTCAAAACAGCGGCACAGGTTGATGCGGTTCCGGTGGGCGCAAGGCCGCCAAGACGCGTTGAGAGCAGGCGAAAGCGCGATGATTCCTGCTCGAAGCCAAAGGGTAGCTCTGCATTGCCGGCAACCGTTGCGCCCCGAGCCATTGTGCGGCGCACCATGCAGGACACACCGTCAACACTGCCGGAGGCGACGATGCTGCCCCGGTGGACCACGCCGATTCCGTACTCAATGTCGCCGCCGGAGACAAGAACGCCACGCTCCGGAGCGCCGTGCGGCACATATGTGCCCATAACGACATTCTCAAGCTCGACATCACCGGCCGCGGCAACACGACCCGAAACGGTTGCATGCTGCGATGCCAATGGGCCAAGCGAAAAAATGCTGTAGTCCTGCGCAACGCCCAGACTATCGACACACTCAACCGGCTGATTGGGTATGGTAATCGCGCAGGTGTCGGGAATGCTGTCGAGCTCTCCGTCATTGACGATGAGCTGTATAATATAGGCACCGGCTTTATCGGCTGTAAAGACCGGGTCGGGCAGCGTGCTGTCATTGAGCACGGCCGTGCTGCCTTCAGGCGCGTTTACTATCGCCCACTGGTACGTAAGCGGGTCGGCATCGGGGTCATGGCTGGCTGAAGCGTCAAGACGCACAGCATCGCCTTCATTCACTTCACGGTCAGGACCGGCATCGGCAAGCGGGCGGCGGTTGCGCGTTGTGACCTCCAGTTCAACAGGATCGCTTGCATACTCAAAATCGCGTACAACGAGCTGCAGCCGGTACACACCCGCCATGTCAGCTTGGAAAACAGGATCGGAAGCAAAACGATCGGACAGTTCAGCCGCGCTGCCTTCGGGCCGGGCGGCCAAGGTCCACTCATACTGCACGATCGTATCGTTGTCGGGATCATAGCTTGCGGATGCTTCAAGCTGCACCGTTTCACCGACCTCGATGAGCAGGCTTTCACCGGCGACCGCAAGCGGCGGGCGGTTTTCGGTGGTGACGAGCACGCTGTCGCTGCGGCTCCGGCACATGCCGTCAGAAACGCTCAGGCGCAGCTCATACGCGCCGTGCCGATCCGGCAGCAGCGTCGGATTATAGATATCAGAACCGGCAAGCCGGGTGATGCTTCCCTCCGGGGACGCAGCCAGAGCCCAGCTATAGCTGATGCTGTCGCCGTCAGCATCGTAACTGCCGGAGCCGTCCAAGCGGGCAAAATCACCAACATGTACCAGGATATTTTCACCGGCAACGGCAACCGGACAGCGGTTAATAATGCCCAGCGGGGCGAATGCAAGGTTGTGAGCGGTACCGTCAATCATGGTGGACAATATAATCACATAGTCGCCGCAGGCCAGACCTGCGCTCTCCAGCACGCTCGTGCCGCTGCAGTCGTTACCATCAAACATGCAGGTGGTTTCGAAAACCGTTGTCTCCTGCCGCGTGGAGGTGTTAACAGCCCTGGAAACCAATGCAGTTTCATCGAGTGCGGTATTACCGCTGTTGGTAACGCCATAGTTCAGCGCAACATCCTGCCCGCGATGCACCTGTGCTGGCTCTGCGGTAAGAAAGGCGCCCAGCCCCCTGCCGCCGTCCGCGCTGGGTGCAATGGTGAAATGCGTTCTGTCCGATGCAACCGGGGTACCGTCCTGCTCAACGCTCAGGTTCAGCGTGTAGAGGCCGGGGGCATGTCGCGCCGTATTCCAGGCCTGCTCCCAGGAGCGGCCTGCAAGCGGCGGCAGCACCCCAACAGCATGCTCATCGGTATAGAGAACGTCACCTCTGGGGCTGAGCAGCTCGACAAAAGCGCTCAGGCCGCTAAATGCATAATTGGGCGAAAAGCTCTGCAGCACACTGCTGATGCGCACCTGCGCATGATCATAATAGAGCCTGCGCTCCGTGCTGACATCGGCGCCGACCGTCCGATCAGCCAGGATCACAAAGGGGGCAGCTGCCGCGGCGCGGCGCTGACCGTCTTCAAACAGGGTGGCCGCAACACTCAACTGCCCGGCCGGCGCGCTGCCCGTATTCCATACAAAGTCATCTATAACCACGGTGCCGCCGGGCGGCAGCACAACGATACGTCCTTTCGCAGGCTCGGCGGCGACCGTTCCGTTACTGTCAAGCATTGCCACGTCAAGAAGTACGGTCCGTTCGACGGGAGAACTGTTGGTTATACGGGCTGTAATGACAACATCCTCGTCATATCCATACTGATCGCGGTCAAGGTTCAGCTCGAGCGCAAGTCCGCTGGGCACAACACGGATCAGGGCACTTCCTGTGTTGTTGTTCTCATTCTGTTCCCTGATCATGCCTTGGGGATCGGACTGCACGATGATGCGGCGCTCGCCCGTGCGCCCGGCTGTGTCAAACAGAGCGCTTGCCGTGCGGCTCCCGCCATGCGGCACGATCTCATGGATGATGCGCTCCGCGATCAGTTTTTCAGCCGCGACCTCGCTGTCGTAGAAATGCACCGTGACGCCGTCGACATCCGCTCCGAGGTTTCGCACCGCAGCCGACACGCTTACCAGCGCGCCTTCAACCGGAGATGCGTCTGCAAAGCTGATATCCGTATCGCGCACCTCAAGGTCGCTCAGGCTGCGGGGCACGACATCGATAGGTCGAACAGCACTGTTGTTGACCCGGTTGACATCATTGACCGCATTGACAGGATCAACAACAACATGGATATAGTTGCTGCCCAGCTGACCGTGCGTGTCCCACGGTTTGAAAACAATATCGCTTGCACCGGGCGCAAGCGATCCCAGCGCCTGATCGGACCCGATCGGCTCAGTGCCGTTCAGGAAGCGAACCGAGGTCGGGGCGGACGCGATGAGGCCGATATTACGCACCCGGGCCGCGATGAGGACCGTGCGGCCCTCATCAGGCGCTTCGGGGCTGAACATGATATCCGTGCCTGCAATCGCAAGATCGGCAACAACATCGGACGTGTTCTCAACAACGAACGCACCCACGCCATAGCCCGGAACACCTTCAATGGTCCGCGCTTCGATGCTGACGATATCGGTACCGGCCGAATGAGCGGCGCTCAGCACATGGGTGCCGATAAACACCCCGCCAATCTTGGCAAATGCGATGCTGTGGGTGCTGCCTTCGTATTCGGTGACGCTGCCCGAGACCTGCTGCACCTGAAAGGCATCCTCTTCGGGTTCGACGGTTACAATCACCGTATCACCGGGCTGATAAGCAGGCTTATCAAACGATATCGCCAGCTCAGGCCCCGGGGTATAGTCAGCCAACGCAAGGGCCCTGACCGCATAACCTGTAGGGTTTGTGCTGCTGCGCAGCCCTGGCAGTATCGGCCAGCCGCCGTCAGCATTCTGCACGGCCAGCAGCCATTGCACGGCACGTGCGGTTCCTACCCCCTGGTTATCGGTCTGGATCAGGGCAAGAAGGACGCAGGCTGTATCCTGAACCGTGCTTTCATACTCGCCCCAGCCGCCATCCGCATTCTGACGCTGCTGCAGCCAGGCAACAGCGTCATCGACCTCTGTCTGGTAACCACCAAACTTGTTAAGTATTTTTAAACTGTTGGCAGCATGAGAAATAGTTTCCCAATTGACTGTACCTGTCTTCTGGAGCAGAAGCCACTCAATTGCCTGCTCTGCAAGGTCTCTCTGCGCGCCGGTAAGCATGACACCATCAGACAGCAAACCCAGCACGCAAAGAATCGTAGGATTGATTTCTGACGGACCCCCGCCTGCAAGACTGTACCGGTACCAGCCGCCATCGTCATTCTGCTGTCCAAAGAGATATTGAATCACTCCAGCCATGGCGTCAGTTTTGCCGCTGACATTTAGCCCTGTTTGACCCAAAGCCCTGAGAACTGCTGCGCCCGCAGTAAGATGGTGCTGGGGAATCATGGAAAACTGTATGTGCCAGTTGCCATTGCTTTTCTGCGTGCTGATAATACGGACAAGTGCCTCCACTATTGTTGCATTGTATCCGCCGGCATCATTCATGCTATCCAATGCAAGAAGTGCCAGTGATGTGGGGATGGCCTGGTCATAGGGGTTTTGAAAATCTCCATCCGGCTCAACCATCATGGTCTTAAGCCATTGAAACGCCTTCCTGATGGCTGCCCCGCCGCCTGTGTCACTGCTGCGATACAGGCTTATGACAGACTCTGCCGTCATACGAGGAGACTCCAGCGGCGTAGCTGATGGCTTTTCATCAACCCAGCCGCCATTCGCAGACTGAAGGGCCTTCAGGTCGTTCATCGTGGCCGCTATATCGCCGGCATTTCGTCCGGTGTAAAAAAGCATGGCAAGATAAGCGCTTTTATAATTGGCAACACTCCATATGTTGTCCCTGTACCAATTGACCGCCTGTGTAATTGCCGCCTGACCGGCACTGTCGCTTTCATGGCAGGCCCAATGCAGACCGGCAACGGCATAATGCATATTCGTAGGCGCACTTGCCTCTCCGGCATAGAACCCCCAAAACCCGTCAGGGTTACGGCTGTCGAGCAGCCATTGCCGTGCTGCCTGCACTGCAGGATCCTCACGGCTTACCCCGGCTTCCATTAAAGCCCACAGGGCATGCCCTGTATCCCGCACCGGAGAACTGTTCAACACGCCATCATCCCGCAAATACCTTTGCAGCCATATGAGTGCATTACTGATGACAGGTGATGAAATATCCTCTCCAACAGCAACCAGGGCCAGAACTGAGTCTGCTGTTGCAGAAACGTTGTTTTCCCAGCTGCCGTTGGTTGCCTGCGTTTCACGAACACGCCGCAGAATCGTCGCATACATGCCGCTAAACTCGGGATCGAGGTAGCGGCCTGAGATATGCAGGGCATGAAGCGCAGCAGCATTGGCCCGCGCTGGAGCAAAATCTTCCCATCCGCCAAGGCTGTGCTGATGCTCAACGAGCCACTGGACGCCCTGAGAGACAGCCCTGTCCTTGAGGTTCTGTGAATACGCGATGGCAACAGTGGCAGCGGCGGTATTGTTTGCCTCATTGCTCTCGGCCAGCCGGCCCTGACCGGTTCCGTCGTCGTCAACCACGACAAACAGGTGATACTCTCCTTCGACCGGATCTTCCCAGATAAGCGTGACATCTGCATACGCGCCCGAGGCAAGCCCGGAGGCTGTCTGCTCAACGCCGAGCAGTATGGCGCCCTGAGCCGGATCGCCGCTATAAAAGGCGACATCAATGCCGGGATCAACATCCACGGTGCCGGTATTGCTGACACTCACAGTTATTGCAGCACTGTCGGGCAGATTGTTCGGATTGCGACGGACACGCGAAGCCGCAAGATCAAGCACGGGATCTTCTTCAGGCACACCCACGGTGAGCGCAAACGATGCGCTGTTGTTGGCTGTGCCGGATTCCGGCACGAATCCACCCGGATCTGCGACAACATGCAGTGTGTGAGCGCCTGCCGGCAGGGAAATTGAAAAGGAGGCCGGTGCGCTGGCGTCGGCGGCAACCAGCGGCAGATTCACCCGGCCAAGTTCGGGGCTGGTGTCAGGCGGTCCGCTGTATACAGCCGCTTCGACATCGTAGGCCTCATGCGTACCGATATTGTGTATAACGGCATCCAGTGTGAAGGATTCTCCGGGCAGAAGAGGGCCGGAGTCAACCGAGAGGTCATCTGCAGTTATTGACAGATCGGGCGAACTGACCAGCAAGGTCATACTGACTGTATTATTGTATTCATTCGTTTCTGTAATTGCGTCCTGAGAGTCGGCTTGCACGAAGACGCTCTGCGAAGCGGCAAGCAGCGCAGCCCGAGCGGAAAAAGCGAGACTGACACACGAGTGAACCTCAAGCGAATCAACCCTCGCAACGGCAATCGGCTGCATACCATCATGCGGCTGCCCTGCATCCAGGGCGATATCAAAAGGATCAGTAACCGGCCGCGAGCCCTGATTGCACACCGTAGCGTACATGGTTACGTCGTCGTCAATAGACGGTGCTGACGGAGAGAACGCGAGGCTGTCCGCACTGATCGCGAGATCGGGTCCCGGGTCATGGATAACCGCGAATGAACCCCAGGCACTATTGTTCTCCTCATCCACTTCGGCAAAGCTTTCTTCAGGATCCACGAACGCATACAGGGTCTGCTCGCCGCCGCGGCCAGCAGTGTCGAACACGCCGCTTGCGTACAGCGACTGCCCCGCGCCGAGCCAGGCAATCGTCGGAAGGCTATCAAGAACCAACCTGCCGCCGCCGAGCGGATCGCCGTCATACACGCCGAACGCGACGCCTGCAAGGCCTACATTGCCGTGATTGGTGATCCTGCACCTGACAATAGCGGGATCGCCTGCATGAGGCATGGCAGGGGTTATGGTTAGAGCATCAACACCAAGATCAACAACATCCAGAACGCCCAGAACATTCAGTGCTGCATACGCGATATTATTTGACGGTGTTTCGTCCTGCTGTGCCGGAGAGACAGTGACGGCCGCGAAGATGCGGTAGGCGCCGGGATCAAGACTCACGCCATCCAGTGTGAGCGTAACGCTGCCACCGGCGCTGACCTCAACACCGCTGAAGGCATGCAGCAACGCGGCTGATTGCGCGGCATCAACAGCAAACAGCTCCACCACGGCATCCCTGGCGGCGACATCGCCCCTGTTGCGGATTAGGGCTGAAATGCTGATCTGTTCGTCTTCCCGCGGATAGGCCGGTAAAAAGGAAAGGCCGGATTGTTCAACCGCAAGATCGAGGCCCTGAATCACGCCCGGCATAACCGTGAACGGGCAGGCTTTGTCATTGTTATCGACGTGTTCTTCAACAACCCCGGGGCCTGCGGAAACCGACACCACGTATCCATAGGCACCGGCCGGCATGGTCAGTTCAAAATCAGCCCGGCCGCTGCAGCCTCCGCAGACATTATTGAGCGCAACCTCGAGCAAGGGAGCGCTTGCAGCCGGATTGCCCTCATACAGACCCACGGTGACAGGGCCGGCATCGCTTTCACCCAGGTTGTGAACCTGCGCTGCAAGCGTGAATGGCTCATCCGCCAGCAGCGCTGCATGGTTCAGCTCAATGCCCGCGATGATCAGGTCAGGCAGAGTGCCGGCTGTCAGACTTTTAACCGCCACATTGTCGGCAGTGCTGATTTCCTCAACAAGGTCATGCGGGTCGACAATCACATACAGGTTGGCTCGGCCCGGCTCGCCGCTCAGCACAAAACCCAGCTGGACACCCGTATTGCCGCCCGGTGCCAGCGATGCAACCTCGCCGCTGGCAAGGAACTGCCCGCCTGCTTCGGGGTCACCACGGTACAGCTCGATCTCTATGTTTTCAGCCGTACTGCTGCCGGTATTGCGCACCTCACAGGTAACCGTAACCTGCTGGCCTGCAGCAGGATGAGCGGGCTGCACGCTGATGCCGGATGGATGCACCTGCAGATTCGGAAGGTCGATGCCGGCGCTTGCATGAAGGGCGGCAAGCGCAAGCGCGGTGTCGCGAACCCGCCCGTTCCAGCTGCCGCTGACCGGGTCCTGAACACTCAGCAGAAAGGCTCGCGCATCGGACACGGCCTGAGACTGGCTGCCTTCAGCCTGGAGAGCCAGAATCGCCAAAGAGGTTTCAACAACGCTGCTGCCATCCTCGCCGAAACCGCCGTCAACATTCTGATGCCCGGCGATAAAACCCGCCGCCCGCTCTGCAAATGACGACAGGTTATAGCGCGGCTGCAGCCTGTTCATGACAATGAGCGCCCGGCACGTCACCTCGAGACTTTCCGGGCCGCTGCCGGAATAGGAAAAAGCGCCGCTGCCCTGCTGACGGGCGGCGAGATATCCAAGGGCCAGACCGATGGCCTCGCCATCAATACCTGCCCCCAAAAGCGCGTCCAGAGCCAGAATGCTGTCAATCACAGAGCCGGGATACCCGTCCGAAAAACCGAACCCGCCATCGCTGTTCTGCCGAAGAAGCAATTCGGCAACATCCTGATCAACTGCATGCGCGTCATCGGCCAGGGCAATAATTTTATGCGCCCGGCAATCGGTTGAAGCGGGTTGCTGTTCGCTGAGATAGTGCCGCGCCGCTTGCACGTCTATGCCGCTGTCAGGGAAACGCGATACGGCCCGCAGAACCGCTGCCGTATCGCGCACGGATTCCGGCCCCCAGAGCCCGCTGTCGGGATCCTGCTCTTTGTCAAGCCATTCCAGTGCAACAGCCAGCTTCTGGGTGTAATCATCGGCATGGGATGCAGAAACCATGCAAAAGACAAAAAATGCAGCCCACGCAGTCCACAGCCCGGCAAACTTTCGCATTATTGCCACCCCGCTTTATTCGGCAGCCTTAAGTATATACAACAATGGCCACCCCAGAATTTGTAGATACAAAATATTCACTGGTCACTATGGTTTAATAGTGATTGACACTAATATAATGTCGCAAAACAGCCAGTTTTCTTCCCGGACTTTATAAAAATATAAGGTGCAATCTCAGCGAATTTGCCGGACACTGGCCGGGCGTATACATAGAGGTACAGATGTAGTCCTGAATTTTAAAGGCGGGTTCTTTGGCCTGTACGGCCACAAAATAATGTGCTGTCTTCCCCTGTGTATAAAAAAAATACACCCCCGTTTCCCGCTTGCGAAAAGCAGAGGAAATACGCTATACTCCCCCCGCAACCGCCGTGAGCGTCAACCGTAACCCCTGATACGAATTGCGCCATGCTCAGATTTCAGCCCGCGTCTTCGGAACCGGCCGCCTTTAACTGGCAGTCCTTCATTCTGCGGTTCGTCATTCCCATCGTCCTGACCATCGCCCTGTTCATCCTTGCCATATTTTTCATGCTGATCCCGCTGATTGAAAAAAACAGCATGGACCGCAAACGCGAAATGATACAGGAGCTGACCCGCTCGGCCTGGAACATTCTGGCCAAACTCGAAAACGACGCGCGCAGCGGCCTGCTGACGCGCGAGCAGGCCCAGCAGCAGGCCATCGAACAGATACGCAGCATGCATTACGGCCTTGAGATGAAGGATTACTTCTGGATCAACGACATGCACCCTCGCATGGTGATTCACCCCTACCGCAGCGACCTGAACGGCCAGGACGTCACCGACTACCAGGACCCGGACGGCAAGTACATCTTCCGTGAAATAGTCGAGACCGTGCGCAACAACGGATCCGGGTTCGTAAGCTACAAGTGGCAGGCGCGCGATAATAAATACCACATAGTTCCCAAGCTTTCCTACGTCAAGGGGTTTGAGCCCTGGGGATGGATTATCGGAACGGGCATCTATACCGATGACGTCAAAGCGGAAATAGCGGCGATCAACCGAAGCGTGATGCTGTTTTCAGGCATTATCCTGATCCTCATGATGCTGCTGATGGGCAGCCTGCTCAGCATCAGCTACAAGGCGCACCTGCAGCAGCAGGAAGCAACGGCCGAGCTGCACCAGGCCCAGGCAAGCCTTGCCATTTCCGAAAAAATGGCCTCGCTGGGCAAGCTTTCGGCCATGGTGGCGCATGAAATCAACAATCCGCTGGCAGGCATCCTGTCGTATGCACGCCTGACCGGGCGCTACTTTGAGAGGCAGGAGGACCTAAACGAGCATCTTCCCGCGGTCCGGGACAATCTCCGGCTGATAGCCGACGAGGCCAAGCGCTGCGGCAACATCGTCAAGAACCTGCTGCAGTTCGCCCGCCAGAGCGTCGGCGATGTCGGGCCCACGCATTTGAATGAAATCATTGCAGTCAGCACCCGGGTCATCGACCACAGCGCCCGGATGAAAAACATCGAGCTCAAAACCGAGCCCGGCCAGGGCGACGATGTGCTGCAGTGCGATGCCGGCGCCATTCAGCAGATCCTGGTCGCCCTGATCGTGAATGCAATCGAGGCATCCCCCGAAGGCCGTGATATCCTTGTCGCAACCGACTGCACAGATCCTGACTACGTCGGCCTGCGCATCCGCGATTTCGGCTGCGGAATACCCGAGCAGGACCTGCATAAAATATTTGAACCGTTTTTCTCAACCAAGGAATCCAACAAAAGCCTCGGTCTGGGCCTGGCAGCCGTGTACGGCATCGTGCGGCGGCATGCCGGCAAGATCAAGGTCGACTCGCGGCCGGGCAGCGGCACCACATTCACGATACGGCTGCCGCGGCGGCATGTGCCGGATACCGCATGAAACTGGCCCTGAAACAATACTGGCGAGTGAACGGAGAGGAGCCCCATCAACCATGAAACCGTCTGATATCGGAATACTGATCGTCGATGACGAAGCCTCGGTGCGCGACGCCCTGCACAAATGGTTCGAATTTGACGGCTACCGGGTCGACAGCGCGGCCGACGCGCAGATAGCGCTGCAAAAGCTGCAGGACGCTTCCTGGGACATCGTGCTGCTGGATATAAAAATGCCGGGCATGGACGGCCTTGAACTGCAGCGGCGCATCAAGGAAATCGACCGGGACATCATCACCATCATGATCACCGCCTTTGCCTCGGTCGACACCAGCATTCAGGCGCTCAAGGAGGGAGCGTTCGACTATATCGTCAAGCCGGTCGATCCCGACGACATGGGCCACCTGATCAGAAACGCGGTCGAGCAGCGCCGGCTCTATTATGAAAACCGGCAGCTGCGCAGCCAGATCGAGGAGCTGAACATCACCGATGACATCGTCGGCCAGAGCGAGCAGCTCAAGGGCGTGCTTGACAAGGTCGCCACGGTCGCGCCGACCGACTCGACCGTGATGATACGCGGCGAGAGCGGCACGGGCAAGGAGCTGATCGCGCGCGCGATTCACTCCAACAGCAACCGGCGCTATTTCCCGATCATCACCATCAACTGCGGCGCCTATACCGAGGGACTGCTTGAAAGCGAGCTGTTCGGTCATGAAAAGGGCGCCTTTACCGGGGCACTGTACCAGCGCCGCGGCAAGCTGGAGATGGCCGACAAGGGAACCATATTCCTGGATGAAATCGGCAACATCGGCATGAAGATGCAGATGGACCTGCTGCGGGTGATCGAAACGCGCCAGTTCTGCCGCCTGGGAGGCGACAAAACCATCAGCGTCGACTTCCGCATTATCTGCGCAACCAACAAGGATCTGGAGGCCGCGGTGCGCAGCGGCGTATTCCGCGAAGACCTGTACTACCGGCTCAATGTTTTTTCGATCACGCTGCCGCCGCTGCGCGAGCGCACCGGCGATATCGCCCGGCTGGCCCGGTTCTTCGTCAACAAGTTCTCTCAGGCCATGAATAAAGGCGGCATGGAGATTGCCCCTGAGACCATTGAGCTGCTTGAACGCTACAATTGGCCCGGCAACGTGCGCGAACTGCGAAACGCCATCGAACGGGCCGTGGTCAGCGCGCGCGGCGCCACAATCACGCCGGAGGACCTTTCGTTCCCGCTGCCGGCCACGGCCGGCGATACAGCCGAGGAATCCGCTTCACTTGAGGATATTGAACGCGGACACATCAAGAAAATCCTGCGCGCAACCGGCGGCAACATTGCGCGGGCCGCATCCATTCTAAAAATAAGCCGCCTGACGCTCTATAAGAAAATCGATAAATACCGCCTCAAAAAATAAGGGGCCGTTCCCCCCTGCAGGAAGCGGCCCCTTGAGGCATATCAACAACAATGCCCAAACGTGCGTCAGGCGTTCCGTGAGAGGGGCGGCTATGATTGACTGTCCGGCATGGCGAGCGCTGCGCGCACGCTGAAAATCGGGTGCATCGCGGCCGGATGGGGATACCGGCGGCTGATAGGGTGCCTGACCTGCAAGGCGTCTGCGGAGCTATCGAGGAGGGGAACAGGGGCGGGATCAAAACCGGACAGCGGGCGGCGGGAGCATGCGGGGGACCGCCCCTCTGACGGAATGCCTGATATTGACTTGTGAAAGAACGCGAAGTTCTGCCTGACAATTATGCCGTATATCTACATCGTCCCGATCGCCGCGCCGGCAACGCACTGGCTTGGGCCGCTTGAACAGGCGCTGAAAGCATGTTTCACCCTGCCGGTCAGGCGCCTGAGTTGCGATATCGACCTCGATTCCGCCTACGATCAGGGCAGGCGCCAGTACAACTCCTCGCAGATACTGCTGCAGCTTATCAGAACAGCACCCCCGGATACGGCTAAAATACTGGGGGTTGCCGCGGTTGATCTGTTTATTCCGATTCTCACCTATGTGTTCGGCGAGGCCCAGCTCGGCGGGATCGGCGCGCTTGTATCAACACACCGTCTTAACAGCCGCCTGTACGGCCTGCCCGAAAACGAACAGCTGCTGCGCGAGCGGCTGATCAAGGAATCCATTCATGAACTGGGACACACATACGGACTTCTGCACTGCGCCACTCCCGGATGCTCGTTGAATGCGTCAACCTATGTCGAGGACATCGACCAGAAAAGCGATCAGGTTTGCCCTGCGTGCCGGGCGCGCATCACCGGCCATCACTCCGTTTGACTGCCGGTCAGCGACTCCAGCATCTGGTAATATTGCTCGGGGCTGAGCATATCGGCCAGGCTGGCTACCTTTTCGCCTCCATCATGCAGTGTCGGGCCGAGTTCGGCTGAGCCGGCTCCGATCATCGAGCCGACGGTTTCAACCACCGACTGTTCACACTGTTCATACCACAGCCGGGCCTTTTTCCCGAACAGCAGCTGCTGCAGGTCATGTTCGAGATTGTCGGGCTGCAGCGCTATCAGCCAGCCGCTTTCCCATGAGTCATCCACAATCAGCTCCGGCGACTTGACCAGCTTCGCATTGACCGCGCTCACCGTCCCGCTGACCGGCGCGATCAGCTCAAGCACGTGCTTTTCTTGAATAACATGGGCGAAGACGCGGCCCTGCTCGACCCTGTCTCCGGGTCTGGGCAAAGACACCGTGCGTACCTTGACCACAAAATTCGTCAGGATGCTGTCGATGCCGATACGAACCAGGGCCGGATTTTCGACCCGGGCCCAGCAGTGCTGGCGGTTGAAAAACAGCGCCTCATGCACCCCGGCCTCGGGCTCAAACGCACGCCCGCTGCGCTCGCAGTTCAGCGCAGGCACAGCACCGAAATCATTGCGCATGACCCGGTCGAACATGCAGGTTTCGCACTCATAACTGCGCGTGCACAGCTTATAGGAGATAAGCCCGGTGTCCATCCACACGCATTTGTTTTCGTGTTCAGGGATCACCTGATGTGTTGCAGCCATCGCGCACACTCCAGTTTTGTTTGGTTTGGGCGGCACAGGGCCGTTATTCCATAAAGGCCGGATCCCGGGCGGTTCTGCGGTTCGTCCCCTGCACTCCCCGCAGGGCCGCCCGATCAACCGGTGTTTACTTTTTATCTTTTTCTACCTTCTCGCCGCCGTCAGCCATGGTCGCACCCAGCACGGGCTGGTACATAACACCCGGCAACGGCACGACAGCGGATCTGGGCTTGAGCGTCATGGTGAACATGGCGCCGATGACCAGCAGCGTGCCGGCAACCATAAAGGAAGTTGAAGAGCTGCCGGTCGTTGCCTTTATCATCTGATAAAGACGGCTCATCACGAAACCGCCGACACCCCAGGCGGTAAACAGCAGGCCGTAGTTAATACCAAAATTTTTCAGACCCCACATGTCCTTGCTGAACGAGGGGAACAGCGAAAGGTTGGTGCCGTAATTGAATCCGATGAAGGTTGCCAGAAGCACCAGCAGCAGGGCGCTTGAATTCTGCGAGCCGACAATCGGGATGCAGGCCCCCATCAGAAGGGCCTGGAGAACCAGCATGATCAGCAGCGTATTGCTGCGGCCGATTTTGTCCGAGAGGATGCCGGCCACGATACGCCCGCCGGCATTGCCGATGGCCATAATGGCAACCGCGACAAACGCAGCTTCCCCCATGCTCTTTTTAGCTATTTCAGCCACACTGCCGATTACCATCAAGCCGGCACCAGCGCCGATGAAATAAATGAACCAGAGTTTCCAAAAACTGCCCGAACGCAGCATCTGCATCGGCGCAACATTGTTTTCAGCAGCAACGGCCTTGGCCTTCGCAGCGGATGCGCCTGCCGGCACATAGCCCTTCGGAGGGTTATTGAGAAGCATCGACAGCAGACATACGACAATCAGAAAGGCAATGCCGAAAACCATCATGGCTTTCTGCAGGCCGAACGCGCCCAGCAGATAGGTGGCAAGCGGGGCGATATAGACGGAAGCAAGGCCGAAACCAGCTACAACCAGCCCTGCGATCAGGCCCGTCTTCGCAGCCGGAAACCATTTCAGCGCAGGAGGCGTAGCTGCTGAATAGCCGAAACCGATGCCCGCCCCGGCCAGCACGCCGAATCCCAAAATCCAGGACACATAGCTCGTTGTCTGCGAAATCCAGATAAAGCCGAGCCCTACCAGTATGCCACCCATCATGGCCGTTACTTTCGGACCAAACTTGTCCTGGCATTTGCCTGCCAGAATCATTGAAAACGCAAACACCAGGCAGCAAATCGCATAAGGATCATTCAGCTTTGCCAGTTCCCAGGCAAACGCGCCTTCACCGCCGGTTTTAATAGACTCGGCGATTGCACCCTTGAAAATACTCCAGGCGTAGAGTATTCCCAATGCGAGGTTGATGCCGAGTCCGGCCATGGTCACCGACCAGCCTTTGTTTTTTACTGCTTCTGACATGTGAGCCTCCTTTTAATAAAATTATTTTTCAAGACCTTTAAAACATCATGTATGCATAATCGTGTTCACGAAAGAAACACTTTCAATAATCGTGCCAATTTGACACACATGAAAAGCGACAAGAAGTCATAAGTATAAAGGTATAAATACATATTTAATTATTCTAATTTTATTAATAAAATAGAATAATCGGATTCGCAAATAAAGATCAAGGGTGTTTACTTTGATAACAACAACAAGATTGTTTGCGGAAAAAATATAAAAATGTAGTAAAATTAGTATGTTAGCTATTTTTTGCTATGTTAATATAGTAAACATTTATATGTTTTCTTTTTTAACATGCTGCGCAAGAAAAGCATATGCGTCCGCTGGCTGATTCTTTTTTCTCTAAAAAAATAAGAAAAACGGCAGTATCTGAGCACAGAGTTCCCGGTACCGACTAAGCCGGCAATGATTTGAGCTGCTGCACGACACGCTCAAGCACATCTCCGGCAGGGCCCTTGACGATGTAGGCGGAAATGCGCCCGGTGAGGGGCGTTTCGGAAGGATTGATTTCAACGACCCGTGCTCCGGCATCGTGGGCTATATCGGGCATGGAGGCCGCCGGATACACCATGGCGGATGTGCCGATCACCAGCATCAGATCGCAGGTCGACGCCTCCCGGTGGGAGCGCATGAGCGCATCAGACGGGATAGCCTCGCCGAAAAACACGGCATCCGGCTTGACCGGACCGCTGCATTTTGAGCAACGCGGGGGCAGCTTATCAAGATCTATATCGGCGCTGGGCACCCGATGGCCGCAATCCATGCAGGAAACCGACTGCAGATGGCCATGGAACTCAATCACGTCCCGATTGCCGGCAACGTGGTGCAGGCCGTCAACGTTCTGGGTAATGATCGCACGCAGCTTTCCCATGCGTTCAAGCTCTGCCAGCGCGTAGTGACCCTTGTTGGGCTTGGCCTTCAGGATTTCGCGCTGCATGTCGCTGAGCATGATCCAGGCCTTGGCGGGCTCGTAACGCAGCGTGTTTATGTGACCGTACTCTTCGGGATCATATTTTTCCCACAGCCCGCCAGGGCCGCGGAAGGAGGCGATACCGCTTTCAACCGACATTCCCGCCCCGCTCAGCGCGACTATGCGTGAGGCTTTCCGTATATCGCGGGCAAGCCGTGCAATCTCGCTTTCGTTCACCATGCCATAACCTCCTGCAATCGATTATATGTCCGCATCTTAACTGCAACATTGCCGCGTACCGTCGGCAGCAAGTGCCTTACAAGGGCTGGTCTTCATCATAGAGGCCATAACGGTGCGAAGCAGAATATCTTTCAACCTCACGGCCGTCCCGATACATATAGTAATTGTTGATGTAATACTGTATATCGCCATACATGGCGACCCATCTTTTTAATGTTCCTCCGCGCCTGCACAGCACATAGTCGTCGATTATGACCTGAATTTCCTTCATCAGCAGCAGGCGTATTTCAGCGTCTATCCGCACGTATTCATCGCTGCCCGGGGCAAGGCTCTTGCTTTTTTTGAGCAGCCGTTCAATATCGCCCATTATCTTGTCAAAGATATCGCTGCGCCCGCCGGGATCAAGCTTCAGGCAGCCGCGCGAACGCGATGTTTCATGCAGCTTTTTATAGAGTTGCTCAACCTGGCGCAAGCTCATGGGGTAACCCTGATGAACACGTGTGTTTTGCATGGGCGGGTGTATATGTGTGCATATACCAGACTCAGAACAATTTCAAGCATAAAAAAAGGCCTCAGCGCCTGGCTGAGACCCGGATACTGCACTGGTATGTGCCGGTCTTACTCGGCTTTTTTAGCCGGTTTCTTTTTTGCGGATGTTTGGCCTGCCTTAGGAACGCTCCATTCCAGAATCGCCATCGGCGCATTATCGCCAGGCCTGGGGCCGATTTTTACAATACGGGTATAGCCGCCCTGCTTTTCCTTAAACCGGGGCGCAAGCTCATCAAAAAGCTTCTTGGCTGCCGTCTTGGTCCGCAGGGTTTTCAGGCTGACACGCAGGGAATGCAGGTCGCCGCGCTTGCCCAGCGTTACCATCCGGTCAGCCAGCCGGCGTATTTCCTTGGCACGTATATCGGTGGTTTCGATACGTTCGTGCTCGATGAGCGAGGTCACCATGTTGCGCATCATGGCGTTGCGATGGCTTGCGTTCATTCCCAGTCTTCGGTACGCTTTCAAATGTCTCATGATACCATTCCCACCTATTCTTCACTGTCGTGTGATGCCTGAGCGTCGGCCTGGCGTTCGGCAGCGCTGCGCGCCGAGAAGCCGTCCAGCTTCATGCCAAGCGACAGACCCATTTCAGTTAAAATTTCCTTGATTTCATTGAGCGACTTGCGGCCGAAATTTTTGGTCTTCAGCATCTCGGGCTCAGAGCGCTGCACAAGCTCATAAATATATTTTATGTCGGCATTGCGCAGGCAGTTTGAAGAGCGCACGGAGAGTTCCAGCTCATCGATGCTGCGGTAGAGATTTTCATTAAAGCTCTGTTGCTGCGGTTCCTCATCGATGAGGTCTTCGAGTTCTTCCTCAAAATTAACAAACAGCCTGAACTGATTCTGAAGCAGCTTGGCGGCATAGGCCACAGCGTCTTCAGGGGCGATTGTTCCATCGGTCTCAACCTCGAGCGTCAGACGTTCGTAATCGGTGATTTTGCCGATGCGCGAATGGGTTATCGTGTAGTTCGCGCGCCGCACCGGGCTGAAAATCGCATCAATGGGAATGGTGCCGATCGGTGCCTCTTCGTCCCTGCCGCGTTCGGAAGGACGGTAGCCGACGCCGGTTTCAACCGTCAACTCCATGTTGAACTTGGCATCGGCGCTCAGCGTGGCGATATGCTGGTCGGGATTGACAACCTCAACATTGCTGTTCACTGCGATGTCGGAGGCCTTGACCTCACCCGCGCCCTTATGCGAAAGCGTCAGCGTCTCCGGTCCGTCGGAGGAGAGCTTCAGCACCACGTTTTTGAGGTTCATAATGATTTCGGTCACATCTTCACGCACCCCGGGAATCGTGGAAAATTCATGGAGAATGCCCTCAATGCGCACGGCCGTAATGGCGGTACCTTGAACGGAGGACAGCAAAACCCGGCGCAGCGAGTTACCGATGGTCGTGCCGAAACCGCGCTCAAACGGCTCTGCGGTGAATTTCCCGTATGATGCGGTCAGGGTCTCTTCGTCCACTTCAAGGCGCTTGGGCCTTATGATTGATCTCCATTTACGAAGCATAGTTCCTCACCTTCAACGTGTTTGTGTTCGTATATACTGCCTGCTCCAGTTGCCCGCCCGGTTACTTGCTGTAGAGTTCGACGATGAGCTGCTCCCGGATCGGAGCGATTATTTCCTCGCGTTCCGGCACGGCAAGCACCTTGCCGGTGAACTGCTCGCTGTTAAGCTCAAGCCAGCGCGGGATGCCGCGCTGTTTTGCCGTCTCGATGGCATCCTTGATGCGCTGGACAGTCCGGCTGCGTTCGCGCACGCTGATTACGTCCTCAGGCCTCAGCAGGTACGAAGGAATATCGACCTTTTTACCGTTAATCCGGAAATGACCATGCTTGATCATCTGGCGCGCCTCATTGCGAGAGCTGCAAAATCCCAGCCTGAAGATCATGTTATCGAAACGGCTCTCAAGGGTCGCGATCAGGTTTTCGCCGGTCACACCTTTTTTTTGGCTTGCCTTGTGGTAATACGTGCGAAACTGCTTTTCCAGAACGCCATACATGCGCTTGACCTTCTGCTTTTCGCGCAACTGCTCGCCGTAGGGTGAAAACTTCGCCCTGCCCTGCCCGTGCTGTCCGGGCGCAAACTGCCGGCGGTCAAAAGCGCAGGAATCAGTGAAGCAGCGCTCACCCTTCAAAAAAAGCTTCATATTTTCCCGGCGACATTGCCGGCACCGTGGTCCTGTATATCGTGCCAAAAGGATTCTCCTTTCTCTCTAAGAGAACATGTGCGGTGTAATAAGACTGTCCGTTACACTCTTCTGCGCTTGGGCTGACGGCAGCCGTTGTGGGGAATCGGGGTACGGTCCCGTATGTGAGTAATCGCAAATCCCGCAGCCTGCAGTGAGCGGATGGCGGCCTCACGTCCGGATCCCGGACCGCGCACCAGCACTTCAATGCTTTTCACGCCGTGTTCCTGGGCCTTTTTGGCAACGTCTTCTGCGGCCTGACTGGCCGCAAACGGCGTGCTTTTGCGCGACCCCTTGAAGCCGACCGATCCGGCGCTCGACCAGGCGATCACATTGCCGATGACATCTGTAATGGTGATAATAGTGTTGTTAAACGTCGCCTGCACATGCGCGATGCCGTTCGGAACGTTCTTTTTTTCGCGTTTTTTCTTTATGATTTTCTTTTTGCCAGCCATGGGTCGTCCTCACAACCTCCTATTTCTTCGGTGCAATTTTTTTGCCGGCTATCGCCCGGCGCGGTCCCTTGCGTGTGCGGCCGTTGGTATGGGTGCGTTGCCCGCGTACCGGCAGTCCCTTACGGTGCCGCAGACCGCGATATGCACCGATCTCCATTAAGCGCTTGATGTTCAGCGAGGTATCCTTGCGCAAGTCGCCTTCAACCTTGAAATCCTTGAAGATGACATTCTGGATCGAGGCTACTTCCTGCTCGCTGAGCGTATCGGCCCGCCGCACTGCTTCGATGTCGGTCTTCAGCAGAATCTTTTCAGCGGTCGTGCGCCCGACGCCGAAAATATAGGTCAGCGCGATACCGATCGGTTTGTTTCTGGGTATGTCCACACCGGCGATTCTAGGCACTTCCTGCTCTCCTTTGAGATATGGCTGTTAACTGCTAACCTTGTCTCTGTTTGTGTTTTGGATTTTCACAAATAACCCGCACGACACCCTTGCGCTTGATTATCTTGCACTTCTCGCACATTTTTTTAACCGATGTTCTGACTTTCATTGCATGTCCCTGCGTGCTGTTTAAAGTATTCCGGTTTACTTCGAGCGATACACGATTCGTCCGCGGTTAAGATCATAGGGTGAAAACTGCACTGTGACACGGTCGCCCGGAAGTATTTTTATATAATGCATCCTCATCTTGCCGGATATATGCGCCAGCACTTTATGACCGTTTTCAAGCAGCACACGAAACATCGCGTTCGGCAGGGTCTCCAGCACTTCACCTTCCATCTCGATCATGTCGTCGCGTGGCATATTCCCGAAAACCTCATAGGCTGAACTGCGCCACCGGCATCCCGGCGGCTACCTTCTGCCGCGTCCGCCGATTTTTTTACCCTTGTCCAGAAAACCGTCATAGTGGCGGGCAAGCATATGCGATTCAATCTGCCCAACCAGGTCAAGCGCGACACCGACCACGATCAGCAGCGCCGTACCGCCGAAATAAAACGGTATATTAAACTGATAAATCAGCACCGTCGGCAACACGCACACGGCCGAGATATACAGGGCGCCGACGAAGGTAATACGCGACAGGACCCAGTCTATATATTCGGCGGTTTTCTTGCCGGGGCGTATCCCCGGTATATAGCCACCCTGTTTCTTCATGTTATCTGCCACATCAATCGGGTTAAACGTCACCGCAGTGTAAAAGTAGCAGAAGAAAATAATCAGCGCCACATACATAATGTTATACAAAAAATGGCCAGGCCCTAATGATTGTAAAATGCGATCAATGAACGGATAGGCGTCTTTCATCTCCTGCGGCATAAACTGCACGATGGTCAGGGGAAACATCAGGATTGAAGACGCAAAAATCGCCGGAATGACTCCGGCCGTATTGACTTTCAGCGGCAGATGCGTGCTCTGGCCGCCGTACATCTTTCGCCCGATGACCCGCTTGGGATACTGCACCGGTATGCGCCGCTGGCAGCGCTCCATAAAAATAACACATGCAACGACCATGACCATCAACGCAAGAATAAACAATATGGCGATCGGGCCCATCTCGCCGGTCTGCATGAGCCGGATCGTGTTAAACGCTGCGGAAGGCAGACGGTCAACGATTCCGGCGAAAATAATCAGCGAAATGCCGTTGCCGATCCCGCGCTCCGTTATTTGCTCGCCGAGCCACATTAAAAACGCGGTCCCGGCTGTAAGCGTTATGACGGTCATCAGGCGGAACCCCCAGCCGGGAGAAAGCACGATCTGGCTGCCGGCGGGACCGGTCATTTTCTCAAGGCCAACGGCTATGCCGAACCCCTGAATAATGCTCAGCACAACGGTGCCGTAGCGAGTATACTGGGTTATTTTCTTGCGGCCGGCCTCGCCTTCCTTTTTAAGCTTCTCAAGATATGGCACCACAACCGTCAGCAGCTGGAGAATGATGGATGCGCTGATATAGGGCATGATGCCGAGGGCAAAAACCGACATGTTTTGAAGTGCACCGCCTGAAAACATATCCATCATTCCGAGCATGCCCTGGTTATGCTGCTCGAAAAATGCCGCAAGCGCCCGTCCGTCAATACCGGGCGTAGGAACATGCACGCCGATCCTGTACACCGCAAGCAGCAGGAAACTGACGACGATGCGTTTGCGCAGCTCGGGTATTTTCGGAATATTCTGGAAGCCGCCTGCCACTTACATCACCTCAACCGTGCCGCCGGCCGCAACGATCTTGGCCGCGGCAGCCTGGCTGCACTTGTGTACTTTCACCGTCAGGGGCCGGTCGATATCACCGTTGGCCAGCAGTTTGACACCATCCAGGACTTTTGAAACGAGCCCGTTTTTCAGCAGGGCTTCCGGGTCGATCACGGAGCCCTTTTCAAACACCGCCAGGTCGCTGACCTGCACGAGCGCGTACTGCTTTTTGAAAATATTGGTGAAACCCCGCTTGGGCAGGCGCCGCGCCAGGGGCATCTGCCCGCCCTCAAAACCGGGGCGAACCTTTCCGCCGGTGCGGGCTTTCTGACCCTTGTGGCCGCGGCAGCTGGTTTTGCCGTGCCCTGAGCCTGGACCGCGGCCGACACGTTTACGGTTTTTGACAGAACCCTTCGGGGGGCTTAAATTACTCAAATCCATGTGAGCATCCTCTTTCAACATTCAATCCGGATATATACGACGACATGCGGCGCGTTACGACGCGCGCTTGCGCTGGACCTCTTCGGCGCTGCGCAACTGCTCAAGCCCTTCGATAGTGGCCTTTAAAACGTTATGCGGATTGTTGGTTCGCAGACACTTTGTCAGAATGTTCTTTATGCCGGAAACCTCCATGATTGCGCGCACTGCTCCGCCGGCGATAATGCCGGTACCCTGTGAAGCCGGCTTTAAAAACACACGGCCTGCGCCGTGACAGCCGATAACCTCGTGGGGTATGGTACCGTCGACGATCGGGAAGCTGACCATGGACCTTCGGGCATGCTCAACCGCCTTGCGAATGGCCTCGGGAACCTCGCGGGCCTTGCCCAGTCCGCAACCGACACTGCCCTGCCCGTCGCCGACGACCACCAGCGCGCTGAAGCTGAAGCGCCGGCCGCCCTTCACAACCTTTGCCACCCGGTTTATATGTACGACACGATCGATCAAATTTGATTCTTGCTGACCTTCAAACACGAAGCGGAACCTCCCTAAAATTGTAATCCCTTAGCGCGGGCGCCGTCGGCAATCGCCTTGACTCTGCCGTGATACAGGAAACCGTTACGGTCAAAAACCACCTTGCTGATGTTGAGCTTAAGCGCCTGCTCTGCCAGCGTTTCTCCCAGTTTGCGCGCGGCTTCAACGTTGCCTGATTTTGCAAGCCCGGACCTGAGATCGCCGGATATCGTCGACAGTCCCAGCAGTGTACGGCCGGACTGGTCATCGATCAACTGCACGTAGCAATGGTTCAGGCTCCGGTACACACTCATGCGGGGAACCGCCGCGGTTCCGGAAATTTTCCTTCTGATCCGTTTCTTGCGCTGCACTTTCTGCCGATTTTTTCTCTGCTGTTGTTCCACGGTAATTTCCTGCCCTGTCATCTATAAGGCGTATATCCCGCCCTGTTTATTTTTTCGCCCCGGCCTTGCCGGCCTTGCGCCGCACGCTTTCTCCCACATAACGAATGCCCTTACCCTTATAGACGTCGGGCTTTTTCACCTTGCGGATATTGGCTGCGGTCTGGCCGACCAGGTGTTTGTCGATGCCTTCAACCCTGATGACCTGTTTATCAACACTGATGGTTATGCCGGCCGGTTCGGCAAAGTTGACCTGATGCGAGAGCCCGACGCTGAGATTAAGCGTTTTGCCGCTTTTTTCAGCCCGGTACCCGACGCCGACAACCTCAAGTTCCCGCTTGAAGCCCTGAGAAACACCCTCGACCATGTTGGCGACAAGCGTGCGCGTCAATCCATGCATGCTGCGCTCAATACGGTTATCAGTTGTGCGCGTAACCAGCACTCGCCCGTCAGCGACCTCAACGGCAACCTGGGGAGGGACAACATGCTGCAATTTTCCACGGGGGCCATCGACCTGCACCAGCCTGCCGGCGCAGGTAACCTTAACTCCGGCGGGAATAACGATCGGTTTTTTTCCAATTCGGCTCATACTGTTTTATCCTTCTCTACCAGACGGAACAGAGCAACTCTCCGCCGACGCCCTGCTGGCGCGCCACGGCATCCGTTACAATACCCTTTGATGTCGAAATAACCGCCACGCCCATGCCACTGCGTATCTTCGGCACATTGCCCTTGTTGACATACACACGCCGGCTGGGTTTGGAAAGCCTGATCAGTTCGGTGATAACGGGTTCGCCTTTTTCTCCGTACTTCAGGGAAATTTCAAGCACCCCCTGCTTGCCGTCCGGCACCACATGATAGCTCTGAATATAGCCTTCCTCCTTCAGAATCCTGGCGATATTCACCTTGACGCTGGATGACGGTATTGCAACCTTTTCGAACCGGGCCTTGATGGCATTTCTGATGCGGGTCAGCATGTCCGCAATGGGGTCGGTCATCATATCTACGCTACTCCCTGATGTATTAAATTACCGAACGTTTACCAGCTTGACTTCGTAACCCCGGGCAGGTCGCCCTGCAGGGCAAGTTTCCGCAAACATATTCTGCACATATCGAATTTACGATAGTAGGCCCGTGGACGCCCGCACAGCGGGCAGCGATTATAGGCTCTTACGCTGAACTTCGGCTTTCGGCTCGCTTTCGCAATCAACGACTTCTTGGCCACGCGGCCCTCCTTATTACTGGTATTTAATTTTTCTCAAACGGCATACCCATCATTTCCAGCAGCGCTTTGGCTTCTTCGTCGGTGCGCGCACTGGTATTGATGATGATATTCATTCCCTTGATTTTGTCTATTTTATCGTATTCAATTTCAGGAAAAATAATCTGCTCGCGGATGCCGAGCGCATAGTTGCCGCGGCCGTCAAAAGCTTTTGAGGAAACACCCTTAAAATCGCGTATGCGAGGCAGGGCCAGGTTCAAAAGGCGGTCGATAAACTCATACATGCGTTCACGGCGCAGGGTTACCTTGCATCCGATCGGCATGCCCTGCCGGAGCTTGAAGTTGGCGATAGCCTTGCGGGCCTTGGTGACAACAGGTTTCTGCCCGGTGATATCGGCGATTTCCTTCTGCGCAGACTCAAGCAGCTTAACATTCTGGATCGCTTCTCCCAGGCCCATATTAATGACGACTTTTTCAAGCCGGGGTACCTGCATGACGCTGCTGTAACTGAATTTCGACATCAGCTGCGGTACGATTTCCGTATTGTATTTTTCCTTAAGCCGAGCCATGAATGTTTCTCCTAATTATCAAAAACCTCGCCACATTTGTGGCAGATACGCACCTTCCGTTTGTCGTCAAGCTCCTTGCGGCGGACGCGCACCGGGGCATTGCATTTAGCGCACAGCAGGCTGACATTGCTCGCATGCAGCGCACCTTCACGCTCGATAATGCCGCCCTGGGGTGCCTGCTGGCTCGGGCGGGTGTGCCGCTTAAGGAAGTTGAGCTTCTCGATCGTAACGGTATTTTTTTCGCTGTTGACCGTGAGCACCTTGCCGGATTTGCCCTTTTCTCGACCGGCCGTCACGATGACCATGTCGCCTTTTTTAACATGCATTCTCTGCGTAGCCGCCATGTGCCGCTTCTCCTAACGGGTGTTCCGCTTACACGACTTCCGGTGCAAGGGATATGATCTTCATAAAGTTTTTCGCACGCAGCTCGCGCGCGACCGGTCCAAAAATACGGGTGCCAATCGGCTCATTTGCCTGGTTGATCAGCACCGCCGAGTTATCGTCAAAACGGATATAGGAGCCGTCAACACGCCGGGTTTCCTTGGCGGTGCGCACGATAACTGCCTTCATCACGGAGCCCTTCTTAACCTTTGAATTCGGTATGGCTTCCTTAACCGACACGACTATCACGTCGCCCAACCCGGCATATCGTCTCTTTGAGCCGCCCAGCACCTTAATGCACTGAAGCCTTTTTGCTCCTGAGTTGTCGGCAGCCAGCAGATTTGTCTGCATTTGAATCATGGGTCATTCCCCGCAAAAAAAATAGTTATTCAAAAAACATGTCCGGCCGGCTGCTACAGCGCCCGCGCCACAACGTCTACCACCATCCAGCGCTTGTCCCGTGACAACGGGCGGGTTTCCTGCACCAGAACCGTGTCGCCGATGCGGCACTGGTTCTGCTCATCATGCGCCTTGAACCTGATGCGCTTTTTTATATACTTACCGTACAGGCTGTGTTTGGTGAGGCGATGCGTCATCACCACAACCGTCTTATCCATTTTGTCGCTTACCACGACAGCTGTTTTTGTCTTTTTCTGCTTTTTCATGTGCGTCCCTTCAACTGCATTAATCCCGAGCTGCTTTCTGCCGCGCGATCGTCTTTACCCTGGCGATATCGCGTCTGACACGCTGCATCTGGGCGGTGTTGGTAAGCTGCTTGGTGGCATGCTGTATCCTCAGGTTGAAAAGCTTGGCCTTCAGCTCTTTTTCCTTGATCAGCAGTTCCTCAGCGCTGGATTCACGTATTTCCTTAGCCTTCACTTGTTTCCCTCATCACAAAGGTTGTCTTGATAGGAAGCTTATGGGCCGCCAGGCGCAGGGCCTCTCGCGCGGTTTCCTCGTTAACCCCGTCGATTTCGTACAGCACTCTGCCCGGTTTCACGACCATGACCCAGTATTCCGGGGCACCCTTGCCTTTACCCATGCGTGTTTCAGCGGGTTTTTTCGTGATCGGCTTATCCGGAAACATGCGGATCCAGAGTTTGCCGCCGCGCTTCACATGCCGCGTCAGCGCGATACGCGCAGCTTCGATCTGGCGTGAGGTAATCCGGCCGCATTCGGTCGCCTTCAAGCCGTAGGTGCCGAAATCAAGCGCTGCGCCGCGATAGGCAGTGCCCTTCATCCTGCCCTTGAACATCTTGCGGTGTTTTACTTTCTTAGGAGCTAACATGTGAAGCCTTTCCTTTTGACAGGGTTTCGCCGCGATATACCCACACCTTTACCCCGATAATGCCGTATGTTGTGCGCGCTTCATAAAATCCATAATCGATATCAGCGCGCAGGGTGTGCAGCGGAACCCGTCCTTCGCGGTACCATTCGGTACGGGCTATTTCAGCTCCGCCCAGCCTGCCCGAACACGATATTTTGATCCCCTTGGCGCCGAACTTCAGCGCCGATCCCACACTGCGCTTCATGGCCCTGCGGAACGCTACCCTCTTGATGAGCTGCTGGCAGACGTTTTCTGCGATCAGCTGTGCGTCGACCTCGGGGCGCTGCACTTCCGTAATATTGATATACACTTCGCGATCGGTCAGCTTCTGGATTTCAGCCTTCAATCGTTCTATTTCGGACCCTTTTTTCCCGATGATGATGCCGGGACGTGCCGCGGCTATGTTAACCCTGAGTTTGTTGGCGGCACGTTCAATTTCAACGCTTGAAACGCCGGCCGGTGCGAGTCTGTCCTTGACAAACTTCTTGATATTCAGGTCTTCATGCAGCAGCGTGCTGAACGACTTGTCAGAATACCACCTGGAGTTCCAAGTTTTAATAATGCCGATCCGAAATCCTACGGGATGTACTTTTTGTCCCAACTGACACCTCCTGATAGTTGTATTCTGGGCAACCGCTACCCTTCATCGAGCACGACGGTGATATGGCATGAACGCTTCAATATCCGCGACCCACGCCCCATTGAACGCGCCCTGAACCGCTTCATCGTCGGGCCCTCGTCAACGCAGATGGTCTTCACGAACAGTGTATCGACATCAACGCCTTCGCGGGATCCCGCATTGGCGACCGCAGAGCTCAAAAGCTTTCCGACATAACGGCTGCCGGCTTTCCGGGTATATTCCAGCGTGCTGAGCGCATCGCTGACCGGCATCCCGCGCACGAGGTCTGCAAGCAGACGTACTTTTTGGGCCGAAATACCGACATGTCTATCGCAGGCTTTAATTTCCATAATGCAATACTCGACTTCCTAGCATATGTTGGCGTACAAAGGGCTTAACCGGCCGTGCATTATTTCTTGCCGTGGCCGTGGTAGGTTCTCGTCGGCGAAAACTCTCCCAGCTTGTGCCCAACCATGTTCTCGGTAACATAGACCGGGATAAATTTTTTGCCATTGTGCACGGCAAAGGTCAGGCCGATCATGTCGGGCGTTATCGTCGAGCGGCGCGACCAGGTTTTAATAACCTGCTTATTGCCGGTGCTGTTCGCGGCATCAACTTTTCTGGCTACATGGTCGTCAACAAACGGACCTTTCTTTACAGACCTTGGCATCCTGCAACTCCCTATTTGTTCCTGCGTCTCACGATAAACTTGTCGGTTGATTTGTTATGCCGCGTGCGGTAGCCCTTTGTCGGAATACCCCAAGGCGTACAGGGATGGCGCCCGCCTGAGGACCGGCCTTCGCCGCCGCCCATCGGATGATCAACGGGGTTCATGGCAACGCCGCGAACCTTGGGCTTTTTCCCGAGCCAGCGCGTACGGCCGGCCTTCCCAATGCTGATATTCTTGTGATCGGCATTGCCGACCTGACCTATCGTGGCATAGCACTCGACATGCACCAGCCGGATTTCACCCGATCCCATCTTGAGATGGGCATATTTGTTTTCCTTTGCCGCCAGTTGCGCGCTCGCACCGGCGCTGCGGGCAAGTTGCCCGCCTTTACCCTGCTTGAGCTCTATATTGTGGATCTGGGTGCCGACCGGGATTCTGCGGATCGGCAGGGCATTACCCACGGCGATTTCGGCATTCTCCCCGGCCATTACCTGATTGCCGACCTCGAGGCGGTCCGGTGCCAAAATGTAGCGTTTCTCTCCGTCAACATACTGCAGCAAAGCGATCCGTGAGGTGCGGTTTGGGTCGTACTCAATGCTGACAACTTTTGCGGGAATCTCGTGCTTATCTCGCTTGAAATCAATGATACGGTAGCGGCGTTTATGCCCGCCGCCGATATGCCGGGCGGTAACGCGCCCGTAGCAATTGCGCCCGCCGGTTTTCTTAAGCGGCGCCAGCAGGCTTTTCTCTGGACGACTGGCAGTAATTTCAGAGAAATCGGCAACGGTCTGAAAACGCCTTCCGGGTGATGTTGGTTTAAACGATTTTACCGCCATGGTTGAGACTCCATTTCAATGCTGTCAAAAACAGGCCCTCAAGGCCGCTTACACGCCTTCAAAAAACTCGATTGAATCCCCGGTCTTCAAGACGACAACCGCTTTTTTCCAATCGGATTTCTTCCCGACATGCCGCCCGACCCGCTTGGTTTTGCCGAGAAAATTCATAACACGCACATCGGTCACGGTTACATTGAAAAGCCGCTGAACCGCATCCTTTATCTCGAGCTTGTTAGCGCGCCGGTCGACTTCAAACGTCACGGCATTGGTTTCTTCACGCTGAACGGTGCTCTTTTCCGTAACAATCGGGCGGCGGATTATCCCATATATGTCCTTCATGCAGCCAGGCTCCTCTCGATTGACCTCAAACTTGTCTGCGTAATAAACAGCTCATCGTATTTCAAGACGTCATGCAGGTTCAGCCCCTCGGGCGGAAGTACTTTCACATGCGGTACGTTGCGCGAGCTTAGCAGCAGATTATGGTCGGCGTCCGCGATAATGAGTGCGTTGCCAGCCTTAAGTTTTTCAAGTATGGCGACAAACGCGGCAGTTTTAATCTCGGAAACTTCAAGCGCGTCCAGTACAAGCAGCTTTTCCTGCTGTACCTTCAGGGTCAGGGCTGAACACATTGCCGCCCGGCGAACTTTTTTGGGAACCTTTATGTCGTAGGAGCGGGGCTTGGGGCCGAAGGCGATACCGCCGCCGCGCCACACGGGTGAACGGCTCGAACCGGAGCGTGCCCGGCCGGTGCCCTTCTGTTTCCAGGGCTTTTTGCCGCCGCCGGAAACCTCGGATCTTGTTTTGACCGATGATGTTCCGGCGCGGCGCCTGTTCAGCTGCATCCTGACGACGTCATAGAACAGATGCTCCTTCACCTCGGCGGCAAAAACCGAATCCACCACCTCAACCTGCGAAACTTTTTCGCGATTAACGTTGTATACATCTAACGTTGCCATCGTTGTCTTCCCGGTAAAAAAGTAAGTATCTCAAGCCTGCTTGGTTTTGCAGATCATTATCAGTGAATTTTTATGGCCGGGAACCGCGCCGCGGATCAGCAGCAGATTTTCTTCTGGCCGCGTATCGACAACACGCAGTCCTTTAACCGTGACCTGTGCGTTACCAAGATGTCCGGGCATGCGCTTGCCCTTAAAAACATGCGATGGCCATGCGCTCTGGCCGACCGATCCGACCTGGCGGTGGAACTTGGAACCGTGCGCCATGGGGCCGCGGCTGAATCCATGCCGTTTGATGTTGCCGGCAAAACCCTTGCCCTTGCTGGTTCCGATAATCTCGACCACTTCGCCCTGTACAAAAATATCGACCGTCACCGACTGACCGACATCATAGGATGCGCCATCTTCGACGCGGAACTCACGCAGAACCGCACAGGCCGCATCCGAGACCTTTTTAAAGTGCCCCTGCAGCGGCTTTGTGCACTTTTGTGCCTTCTTTGAGCCAAAGCCGAGCTGCAGCGCGCTATAGCCGTCTTTATCCGGGGTCTTTTTCTGCACGACTACACACGGGCCGGCCTGCACAACGGTCACCGGAACCACTTCGCCGTCAGATGAAAACACCTGGGTCATCCCGATTTTTTTTCCGATTATTCCTAAAGCCACGTTACTGTCTCCAAAAAAGTGATGGGGCGTTGCGCCTACAGCTTGATTTCAACATCGACGCCGGCCGAAAGGTCAAGCTTCATGAGCGCGTCAACAGTCTGCTCGGTCGGCTCCAGAATATCCATCAGACGCTTGTGGGTTCTGGTCTCGAACTGCTCACGGGACTTTTTATCAACATGCGGAGAGCGCAGGACGCAATACTTGCTGACAGCGGTCGGCAGCGGAATCGGACCGACGACCCGGGCGCCGGTGCGCCTGGCCGTGTCAACGATTTCCTCAACCGACTGGTCCAGCAACCGGTGATCGAAGGCCTTGAGCCGGATCCTGATTTTCTGAGTTTCAATGAGACCATCAACCTTTTTCATAGCCTGCCGTCCCTTTTATTCTATAACGTCACTGATAACGCCGGCGCCCACCGTGCGGCCGCCTTCGCGTATCGCAAACCGAAGTTCCTTCTCCATGGCGATCGGGGTAATCAGTTCCGCCTCGATAGCCACGTTGTCACCGGGCATCACCATCTCAACGCCC
>CAIRTM010000012.1 GCA_903881505.1 uncultured delta proteobacterium
AGGGCCTCCCGTGATCACCGGCAGCGCATCGCTTGTAGCTACACGAAAATAGTGGGTTGCAGACTGCGCCGTCTGGGAAGCGCAGTCGGTCACCGAGAAGCGGAACGCGTACGTGGTTGCGTTCTGCAGCCCGGTAACGGGCAGCTCGACCCAGGCATAGCCCTGGGCCGCGTCGCTTGACACCGAAAGCGCTGTCCAGGTGCTGCTGCCGACTGCCTGGTACTCGGCACTGTGCGTGCACTCGCCCGAGCAGGAGGCGAAATCGTCGCTGAAGTTCCACAAGAGGCTTGTGTTCTGGCGCAGGTACGTGGGGCTCGCCTGCGAGGATGACAGCAGCGGCCACCAGCCGGCCGCCACATGCGGGCCGGAACCAAGCGCGGGGGGATCATCCGGGATCTGCTCGCATACGCCATCAACGCACTGCTTGCCCGCGGGACAGTCACTGTCATTTTGACACTCAGGGGCTTCCTCAGCAAGGCGGTACACAACCGCTCCGGTATAATTGGCAGGCTCATTGCCGCGGAAATTTGAAGAGTTGACCGTTGAGGCAACCATGTACATTTTTTCATTATAATCGGCAAACGACTGGAACTGAAGCACCGTGGCATCGCCGAAACCGTCACCGACCACTCGTGACCAGGATATGTCGCCTCCTGTGCCTGTACCTTTCCACATATCCGCACCATTGATCGGTTCAGTGTAATAAATACTCTGATTGGTGACAAGCGTTCCGGCATAGATGGTATTGTTATAGTTATGCAGATACACGCCCGTATTGAGCACATCGCCAAATCCGTTCAGAGCCGGATTAGGGGAAGTATCTGCAGGTACGGTGTTGTCCGCACCGCCCATGCTGAACGCCCAGGCTCCGTCAGTCTCGGCAGCATCGGGTGTAGTATAAATCATGCCGCCGCCCTCAAGTTTTGCAACGCCCAAAACAAGGGTATCAAGATACTCAACCCAGCTCCAGGCCTGAAACGCGCTGCGGAAAAAGTCTCCGCCGCTGTCATAGCCGAATCCGTTTTCATTGGACCCGCTGGTGTTTCCATCAACAAGGATATCCACAATCGGTGTCCAGACATTAGCGCCGTCACGACGATAAATACGTGCGCCCCGACCGTTACATCCTGCCGTGCCGGTGCCCCCTATATACAGGGTTTCGGTACCGTTAACGCTTGTTTTAATCATTTTGGTCGCACTCGAGCTTACCGGCGTGCCCCTGGTGGTGTTTGATGAATCCGGACATGTCGCAAGATCAGACCCGTTATGCCAATCCTTGCCATGAATATTGTCAAAACTGTAGGGAGAGTCAGCAGCCCACGTCAGGCCGTCCGATGTTTTCATAACGCGGGCGCCCAGCTCATAGTTCAGCCCGATTGAGGCATACAGCTCATCATTTAAAATTTCAAAGTCAATAATTGACTTGTTCCACGGGTCGCCAAATCCCTGGGTGTGATCTCCTTTTGTTATTGTATAGGCAGCGCCGGCGACAACCCTGGGCTGGTTATTGCGCGGCCGTCCCGCGTCTCCGCCGCCTGCCAGATATTCATCACACCGGGTGTACTCGGTATTGGACGTGGCAATTTCATCCTGCTGCACCGTCAGAGTAGTTGCATCATTAGCCGTTATTCTGAACACCCGCTTGCCGGGAACCGTCACACCGCTCTGGCCATGCGTGGCTGAGGTGAACTCGGCATCAACCGCAATGATACCGCCGACAAGGCTGCCGGCCGTCCAGTTTTTGGTGCTGTCCGTAAAAGTGGCCGTATAACTGCCGTCGCTGTTGGCACAACTTGAAATTGCGCTCAGCGTTCCCGTGTAAGCCGGTGCCTGGCCGCCGATGACCGGCTCCCATGCCACGCCGTCAGTGCGCCAGATAAGGCAGCCCCGTGATCCAAAAAGCGCCGAGCCCTGGTATCCGGTTGAAACCGCGACATACAGTTTGCCCTTGAACTCGATCATATCCGCCCAGATGTTCATGTTGGGGTTGTACTGCAGAGACGGCCCCCAAGTCCAGTCTGCCCGAAGGTGCTGAAGGTACCCATAATACGTGCTCTGGTCGGTGAGCCCCTGCACATGAATGCGCACCCAGCCCTGCGCCGGATCGGTCTTCCAGAGTTCAAAGCCGCTCACGTCATTGCGGGTGAGAGCGTACAGGTTACCATTGTACGGCGTCAGTGCAACGATATCGGTGTTGTTGGGGTCAACAAAGCCGGGAGAAGAAACCTTCTCCCATACCGATCCGTCATCGGCTTCTATCGCATCAGCTGCGCTGTCCGGAACGTTGATTACTGCCGGAGTCAGCGAATCAAGAAAATTAACCGTGTAGCTCAAAATCAGGTCATGCTGTACCTGGCGGCTTATATCGGCAGGGTTGTCAACCTGGCCCTGGCTGCCAACCGTCAGATAATCATAATCGTCTGCGCTCAGCCCGAACCAGCCGAACTGAGTATGGTTTGCACCCTGAAGAGCGATATAGTACGTATCGGCGGGCAGGTATGATTTTGTACCATTGATGTTTGCTTCAGTGGTCAGGCCGTCTTTTGTGCCCCACAGCGATATAACCTTTACCGGTTTCGTGGCCAGCGACCCGCCGGGATATGACGCCCACAACACAAGACCCGAAATTTTACCTGCGTTTGTAAAATTACCCGCACTATTGACTATGTATGCGCAGGCCGCAACCCCTCCGAGCGAATGCCCTCCGATTGACCATTTGGTTATACCGGGGTTATTGCTTATAACCGTATCAGCCCGGCCTGTGCCCAAAAGTGCAATACAGCTGGGCATCGGAACAACGGCAACCATAAACCCGGCTTTTGCAATCGCGCGAGCCATCACAGCGTAGGCCATTGGATCGACATCCCCGCCCGGATATAAAACAAGGCCATCCTGTGGTGTAATGCCGTCAGGGGTGAATTCATAATAAAAACTCGGACTGCCCCAAGAAGGAACAGCGACCGTTGTTACCGTAACCTCGCTGTCGCTGACCATGGCATCAAGAGCTTCCTGAAGCGGCACCCGCGTGCACTGTGCAAAACTGATGTTTGCAATGAGCACTATCATCAAAAACGCTATTCCTGCCTGCAGTGTCTTCATGCTACCTCCTTTAATACAGTTAATGAGCAATATGTTTTATATCACACGTGCGTTTAAAAATCAAAACCCTTCCATCTTAAATTCATTTAAATATATCAAAATATATTTAATTGACCTACCATTTGAAATAAAAGATATGCAATATACATACCATTCCAGCATTCAAAAAAAATATAAGTATTTTCAATATATTAGAAGCATGGATGTGCGTTTGCTCGATTATCCTACCATTTCAATTCTCTTTTTTGGGACATATCG
>CAIRTM010000013.1 GCA_903881505.1 uncultured delta proteobacterium
GCCGAAGAGCTCGAGCAGCTTGCCTCGGGGCCGTTCAGCGACCCCATTATCCAAGCCTGGAGCATTAACGCCCCTCTGGCCGAAGGGTTCGACTGGCTGGTCGAGGTCGGCCTGCGGCCGGGCGTGACCGACAACGCGGGCCGCACCGCCCTTGAGGCAGCCATGCTGCGCCTGGGGCGCAGCGCGCGCGAACATGAAAAAATATATGCATCACGGCAGTATCTCTTCAGCGGCGATCTTGCGCGCGGGCAGGTCGAGCGCATTGCCGGCGGGCTGCTGGCCAATGACCTGATCCAAAGCTGCACCGTTGCGAGCGCGTCCGAATTCGATGCCGCGGGCGGCCTGCAGGTGCCCCTTCCGCGCGTGACCTCCGAGGGAACGCCGCACGTTGCGCTCATGGACCTCGCGGTCGGTGATGATGAACTTATGCGCATGAGCCGCGACGGCCTGCTGGCGCTCAGCCTTGATGAAATGAAAACCATACAGGCCTATTTTATACGGCCCGACGTGCTGGCCGCCCGGCGGCAGAAGGGGATGGCCGGTCCGGCAACCGATGTTGAGATTGAAGTGCTGGCCCAGACCTGGTCTGAGCATTGCAAGCATAAAATATTCAACGCAACCATTGCCTACGATGACGGCACGGGCGCTGTCAGCGAAATCCGCAGCCTGTTTGATACCTATATCAAAGGCTCGACCCGCGTGATCCGTGAGCGCCTGGGGCTGCGTGACTGGTGCGTGTCCGTGTTCAAAGACAATGCCGGGGTGATAGCCTGGAGCGATGAGCACCACCTTGTGTTCAAGGTTGAAACGCACAACAGCCCTTCGGCGCTTGACCCCTACGGCGGCGCCCTGACCGGCATCGTGGGCGTCAACCGCGATACGCTCGGAACCGGCAAGTCCGCGCGGCTGATTTTCAACACGGACGTGTTCTGCTTTGCCGATCCGTTCTACGGCCGAGAGCTCCCTCCGCGCATCCTGCACCCGCGCCGCATCTTTGAGGGCGTGCGGGAGGGTGTGGAGCATGGCGGCAACAAGAGCGGCATCCCGACCGTGAACGGCTCAATCGTGTTTGACGACCGTTTCCTGGGCAAGCCCCTGGTGTACTGCGGAACGGGCGGACTGATGCCGGTCACGGTGCTTGGGCAGGCTTCGCACGAAAAAACAGCCTGCCCCGGCGATTTGATCATCATGACCGGCGGCCGCATCGGCAAGGACGGCATTCACGGTGCGACCTTTTCATCGGAGGAGCTGCATGAAGGCTCGCCCGTCACGGCCGTTCAGATCGGCGACCCCATTACCCAGAAGCGCATGGCCGATTTCATCATGGAGGCACGCGACCGGGGCCTGTTCCGCTGCATTACCGATAACGGAGCGGGCGGGCTGTCCTCCTCGGTCGGCGAGATGGCCGAGTTCTCGGGAGGCTGCGAGCTCGACCTGAAGCTGGCCCCGCTCAAATACAGCGGCCTGCAGCCCTGGGAGATTCTCATCTCCGAGTCGCAGGAGCGCATGACCTTTGCGGTGCCGCCGCAGGACCGGGAGGCCTTTCTCGACCTGGCCTCGAAGATGCGGGTCGAGGCGACCGTGCTGGGAACCTTCACCGACAGCGGCCTGTTTCACGTGCGCTACGGCCGCGATACCGTTGCCTGCCTTGCCATGGAGTTTCTGCACGGCGGACTGCCCGAGATGCGCCTGCGGGCCGTGTGGCGCGCGCCCCGGCATGCTGAACCAGCGCAACGGCCGGCAGGCGATTTGACCGGCGTGCTCAAGGGGCTCCTGGGCAGGCTCAATATCTGCAGCAAGGAATACGTGGTGCGCCAGTACGACCACGAAGTGCAGGGCGGCAGCGTCATAAAGCCCCTGTGCGGCCGTCTGCTTGACGGGCCCAGCGACGCGGCCGTGATCAGGCCGGTGCTGGAGAGCATGCGCGGCGTGGTGGTCAGCCACGGCATCTGCCCGCGCTACTCCGATATCGATACCTACCACATGATGGCCTGCGCGATCGATGAGGCCCTGCGCAATTTCGTGAGCGTGGGCGGCAATCTCGAGGGGCTGGGAGGGCTTGATAATTTCTGCTGGTGCGATCCGGTGCAGTCTGAAAAAACACCGGACGGCGAGTACAAGCTTGCCCAGCTCGTGCGCGCCAACCAGGCCCTGTACGACTACACCACGGCGTACTCGATTCCCTGCATCTCCGGCAAGGACAGCATGAAAAACGACTACATGATCGGCGACCATAAGATATCGATACCGCCGACCGTGCTGTTTTCGCTGATCGGCGCCATTGATGACGCCCGCTGTGCCTGCACCATGGACGCCAAGCAGCCGGGCGATCCCGTCTATGTGCTGGGCGAGACCCGCGATGAAACCGGCGGCTCGGAATATTTTGCCATGCTGGGCGCTGTCGGAAACCGGGTCCCGCGGGTGGATGCGCACACGGCGCTGGCATTGTACCGGAACCTCAACGCTGCCATGCGCGCGGGCCTTGTGCGCTCCTGCCATGACTGCTCCGACGGCGGCCTTGCGGTCGCGCTTGCCGAAGCCGCCTTCGCGGGCGAGTTGGGCATGCGCGTTGATTTGAGGCAGGTACCGGCTGAGACCGCCCTGGCCGACGATGTTCTGCTGTTTTCTGAAACCCAGAGCCGTTTCGTGGTGACGGTTGCGCCTGAACATGCGCGGGCTTTCGAAGTCTGCATGGCTTCAAGCGTATTCGCGCGCATTGGCGAGGTAAGCGCAGACGGGATTCTGAGCATAACCGGCATGGAGGGCGCACCTGTAGTGCGGGCGGCTTCAGCTGAATTGAAACAATCCTGGCAGGAACCGCTGCGCTGGTAGCGGACGACGCGCCTGCCGGGCATGGCACACCACAGACAGGCTGCATTTTGACAGGGAATAATGGCATGACACGAAAAATACGTGCGCTCGTTTTGACCGGCAATGGCACCAACTGTGAGCGCGAAATGGCCGAGGCCTGCCGCCTGGGCGGCGCCGATCAGGTTGACATTGTTCATATCTATAAACTGCTGGGCGGCGAGACCCGGCTTGCCGATTACGATTTTCTCAATTTGCCCGGCGGGTTTCTGGACGGCGACGACCTGGGATCGGCCAAGGCCAACGCAACCCGGCTGCGCTATGCGGCCACGCTGCAGGGCGGCAGCCTCTATGAGCAGATCTGCAGCTTTATTGCCGGCGGCAAGCTGATTCTGGGAATCTGCAACGGCTTTCAGCTGCTGGTAAAGCTGGGCCTGATTCCGGATCTCGGGGGCGTGCACGAGCAGGAGACCACGCTAACCTTTAATGACTCCGGCCGGTTCGAGGACCGCTGGGTGCACCTGCAGGTCAACCAGGACTCTGCCTGCGTTTTCACCCGCGGGATCAAGCGGCTGTATCTTCCGGTGCGCCACGGCGAGGGCAAGTTCGTGGTGCGCGACGAGGCTGTGCTTGAGCGCCTGCAGGCGCTCAGGCTTGTGGCGGTCCGCTATGCCGAGGCTGACGGCCGGCCGGCCATGCACTATCCGGCAAACCCCAACGGCTCCATCGATGCCATTGCCGGCATATGCGACGCGAGCGGTCGCGTGTTCGGCATGATGCCGCACGCGGAGGCATTTCTGCACCGCACCAATCACCCTCGCTGGACCGCCGAGAATCTGCCCGAGGAAGGCCAGGGAGTCGCCCTGTTCCGCAACGCGGTCGAGTATCTGCGCGGGCACTAGGGCTGCCGCGCGTCGCGCAGGCGCCTTGACCATTACATGCACCGAGTGCCACGCCATGAATGCACCCGCTACCCTGCTGTATGTCATAACCGGCACCAACACAGGCGGGGCTGAAAAAGCGCTGGGCGAACTTGTCTCCCGTATTGACCGCAGCCGCTTTCGGGTCCTTGTGTGCAGCCTGAAGCGGCCCGGCGCGTATGCTGCCCGGCTGGCGGCGCAGGCCGACGGATTCTATCACCTGGGCCTGGGCGAAACAGGGGGCCTGCGGGCCGGTATGAATTTTTTCCCGGCCCTGCTGCGCCTGGCCCGCATCATGCGCCGCGTCCGGCCCCGCATTGTGCACTGCTTTTTGTTCCGGGCATCCATGGCGGGCCGCCTGGCCGCGCTGCTGTGTCCGGACGCCGCTGTCATCGCGGGCGTGCGGGTGCAGGAGCAAAGCGCACTGAAATATCTGTGCGAGCGCATGACGCGGTCGCTGGTGGACTGCCATGCGGCCGTGAGCGACGAGGTGCGGCGCACCATGATAGCGCGCGCGCATATTGATCCGGATAGAATCATCACCATTTATAACGGTATTGAGTGCGCGGCTGGCGGCATGCCGGCGAATTCTCCCGGACGCGCGCGCTCGCCCGTGCGCCTGGCGCTGATCGGGCGCCTGCATCGCCAGAAGGGCCACGGCGTGCTGCTGGAGGCGCTCAGGATTATCCTCGATACCGGCAGGCAGGCGCACCTTCTGTTTGCGGGAACGGGTCCTGACGCGAATGTGCTCAGGCGCAAAGCCCTGGAACTGGGGGTTGCGGCATCAGTCACGTTCGCCGGGGTTGTGGATGACCCGCTTGCATTTATCGCCGGTATTGATATTGTGGTGCTGCCGTCGCTGTGGGAGGGCATGCCCAACGTGCTGCTGGAGGCCATGGCCGCTTCACGGCCGATCGTGGCATCGAGGCTTGGCGGCATACAAGAGATGCTGCGCGACGGACAGAGTGCGCTGCTCTGCGAACCGGGCTGTCCCGGTGCGCTGGCTGACGCGATCATGCGCCTGATGGATGATCCGGATCTGGGCCGCAGGCTCGCCACAGCGGCCCGCAGGGACGTTGAACAGCGCTTTGACATCGCGAGCACGGTTGCCGCAACGCAGGCGCTCTATGAGCGCTTGATGCTCCGGCGCTCCGGGAGGAAACAATAAATGGTGCTGTACGGCTTTATTTTTATGCTCGCGTTTTTCAGCTGCCTGTATATCACGCCGATCGTCATCGATGCCGCGCTGACCTACGATATCGTTGACCGGCCCGACGGCAATTTGAAGCAGCATCAGCGCCCCGTAGCCTACCTGGGCGGCATAGCGGTGTACCTGTCGTTTCTTGCAACGCTGGCTCTCTCCTTCGAGTTCAGCAGCGAAGTGCTGGGCCTGCTGCTGGCCGCGACCATGGTTATTCTGCTGGGCATTATCGATGATCTCAAGCCGCTGGGCCCGAAGATAAAGCTGGTCGGCCAGATCATCGCGATATTCGTGCTGATTAAGTGCGATATTTATATCGACATAGCGATTGTCCCGGACTGGCTGGACATAGCGATGACCTTTGTGTGGATGCTGGCCGTCATTAACGCGTTCAATATCATCGATATCATGGACGGGCTCTCCGCCGGCGTCGGCCTGATCGCCGCGCTGGTGCTTTTCGTGGTCGGCGTGATGAACGGGCATGCGATGATGGCGGTCATGAGCCTGGCGCTTGCAGGCGCGCTGCTCGGATTCGTGCGCTATAACTTCAACCCGGCCACGATATATCTGGGCGATGCCGGCAGTATGTTCATCGGCCTGATGCTGGGGACGCTTTCAATGATCGGCGTCTACACCGACCATAACCAGGCCGGATACCTTGCACCCCTTGTGATTTTGGGCGTGCCGCTGTATGACACTGTGCTGGTGATGTATCTGCGCCGGCGCAAAGGCATGCCGGTCATTCAGGGCAGCCCCGACCATTTCGCGCTGAGGCTGAGGAAAAGCGGGCTGTCAACGCGCCAGACTGTTCTGGTCACCTATGCCGCAGCCTGCGCTCTCGGTGCGGCTGCCCTTGGCATCAAACTGGTGCCCACGGCGGCGCTGAGCGGGCTGCTGTTTTTCTGCGTTGCGGCCTGCGGCCTGGCGCTGGGCCTGTGGCTGATACGCATCCGGATGGAGTAACCCGGGACAGTTCGGAGTATTGAGTCCGGAGCCGGGAGCAAAACCCGTTTAAGGGGGCTGCAACAGGGAATATCTGTACCTCTATGGCTGCTCAACCGATTAGCGTTGTACACATCATCACCAAAATGGAGCTGGGCGGCGCGCAGCGCAATACGCTCTACACCGTCCGGCATCTTGATCCGCAGCTTTTCAGGGTATATCTGCTGACCGGCCCGGGCGGCGAGTTGCTGGAGGAGGCCCGCGCCTGCCCCGGCTGGCGGCTTATCCCCGACCTGCTGCGCGAAGTTTCCCCCCGGCGCGATCTCGCTGCCATGCTGCAGATCAGGCGCGAGCTCAGACGCATCGTTGCGGACGCACCCGGGGCCGCTCCCGTGATCGTGCACACGCACAGCTCAAAAGCGGGCATTCTCGGACGCTGGGCCGCGTGGCTTGCCGGCGTGCCCATCATTATACATTCCGTGCACGGATTCGGGTTCCATGGCTATCAGAGGCCGCTGGTGCGCATGCTGTATCAGGTGCTTGAGCGCCTCAGCGCCCGTATCACGAGCCGCTTCATTGTCGTCTCCGAGGCGAACCTCAAAACCGGCGAGGCTGCGGGGATATTTTCGCGGCACGATGCCTGCCTGATCCGCAGCGGCATCGATATCGAAGCTTTCGCGCGCGCTCCTTCTGATCCGCAGGCTGTGCGCCGGGAACTCGGCATCAGGCCCGGCGTTCCCCTTGTTACCATGGTGGCCTGTTTCAAGCCCCAGAAAGCCCCGCTTGATTTTGTGGAGTCCTGCGCTGAGGTGCACCGCCGGTATCCTGAAGCATGCTTTCTGCTTGCAGGCGACGGCGAGCTGCGCGCCCGTATAGAGGCCAGGGTTGCTGAATGCGGCCTCGAAAAACATTTTTTCATGCCCGGCTGGCGCCGGGATGTTGCCGAGCTGCTGCATGCCTCCCAGGTAGCGGTACTGTCGTCGTATTGGGAGGGGCTGCCGCAGGTCGTGCCGCAGGCCTGCGCCGCGGGAGTGCCGGTTGTGGCTACCCGGGTCGACGGCACCCCGGAGGTTGTACGCGACGGGGTCAACGGGTTCCTGGTAGCACCGGGCGCAATCGACATGCTGGCCCGAAAAATAATCCACCTGCTGGAGCGCCCTGAGCAGGCCCGCGCCATGGGCAGGGCCGGACAGAACATGATAGCCGACTTTGATATTAATGCCATGGTGCGCAGCCAGGAGCGGCTCTATTGTGAACTTGCAGGGCGCCGGGAGTAAAATTTTTTGCGCCGGGCGGTTGACAGCCGCAGGTGAAATGATTATCTTGGAACGCTGACAGAAGGACGGCCGCACCCATGGCACGGGCTTGCCGGCCGGCACGGTATCGAAAGGAACGGTTATGCCCATATATGAATATGCCTGCGATGATTGTAAAAAAAATTTCGAAGTGTTTGTCGGGGTCCGCGACGGGGCTGTGCAGGAATGTACATACTGCTCAGGCAAAAACATACGCAAACTTATCTCCAACTGTTCATTTCAGCTCAAGGGCAGCGGCTGGTATGTAACCGATTATGCCCGCAAGGATGCATCCTCATCAAACGGCAAAAAACCGCCGGCGGGTGACCAGGGCGCAGCTGCATCCTCCGATAGCTCCTCAGGCGGCAGTGAAACCGCTGCAGCCCCTGCGGACAAGGCTTCCTCCACGCCGGCCGCACCCGAAAAAGCCGCCTGAGCGTTCCGCGCCTCCTTCAAAATTTATTCAGCCCTGATGCCGCATGTACAGCCGGACGGCCTGCCGAATCCGGCTGTTGCTGTTTTAGTGCTTGTCTGGACGGCGCGCTCCTGTTATAAGGTTTCAAACGGGGTGAGGGCACCGAGAGACGGTTTCTACATACAATGCTGGCAGCCAAACGCACTGAACTTTATGATGCCTGTAAAACGATTTTCGGATCGGAGATATCCGTTTCCGACGATTTTCTGCGCTACCTGCAGCCCTTCGGCCTGAAAACAGCCTATCGCAAGCGCGCCCTTGAAACACATCCGGACCGTGCCAGGGCCGTGGGTGATCACGGCGCGGATATGCATCAGCGCTTCCAGCGGGTTCGAAGCGCATATGAAATACTGCTCCGCTATGTTGAGAACCGCGGCCGCCGCATAGCGGGCGAGCCGGTTTTTAACGGCCGGCGCAGGCAGCGCTATACGGGCCGGAACACGGCTCAGCGCGGCGCACACCGCGTATCCGATCATTATTACCAGGGACGCCTTCCGCAGCGCTCGCTGCTGCTGGGCCAGTATCTTTACTATTCCGGCCGTATTTCCTGGCGGGACCTGATTGGCGCGATCGTGTGGCAGAGCGCCCAGCGGCCCAAGGTAGGACAACTCGCCCTGCAGGCCGGCATCATGTCAAACCAGCAGGTGGTCACCGTGCTTTCCCGGCGGACATGCAATGAGCGTTTCTGCGATTGCGCACAGCGGTTCGGTTTTATCAGCAGCCGGCAGCGTGCCGTCCTGATCGGACGCCAGCGCAGGATGCAGCGCTGTATCGGGGAATATTTTGTCGAGAACGGGCTGATTACCTCCGGCGATCTGTCCGATCTGGTGGCTGCGCAGCACACCCATAATAGGCGTGCCGTTGCCTGGTAGGCGCAGTGTATGAAAAAAATCATTGTCTGCCTGCTTCTTGCGGCTGTCCTTGCCTGGAGTGCGTTCAACGCACCGTTTCTGCTTGCCGGCTATGCCGCACTGTTCAGCGTCCATAACGCAACGCCGGGCGCCGATGCCCTGGTGGTGCTGGGCGGCGGAATCGAGACACGTTTGCCGCGTGCGCTCGAACTCTACCGGCAGGGCTATGCCCCGGTAATTTTATTGACCGATATCCGGCCGCCCAGTCTCGGCATTCCTGATTTTGACTGCAGCGAGCGCAGCATCGCGGTTGCCATACGCGATTACAGCCAACCCGATGCTCCTCTCGCCGTGGTGCCTTCACGCAATGGAGCAAAAGCGGTTTCAACCTTTGATGAAGCCCTGGACCTTTTACATTACAGCCGGGCCAACAAGTACACCCGCCTTGTTATCGTCACCGATGATTTTCACACCCGCAGGGCGCTGTATGCGTTTTCCAAGGTTTTTAAAGGATCAGGCGTGAGTATCGAGGCCATGGGAGCGCCCAATGCCGTATTCAGCGCCGCCAACTGGTGGCACTCTGATGCGGGCCTGAAAGCGTATCTGCTTGAACCCCTGCTTATGCTTGTGTATCTGGCGACAAGCTCAAACCTTTCTTTTCTGGAAAATTATTAGGATGCTGTTCAAAGGCCTGTTCCGGTCCGTTTGCCCCCCCGAAATTGGCCGTGCCGTGGCGGCCATGGCATGTTACGCATATGGTGCCGGGGTAACATGCCATCTGCCTGTTTCGGCTTGCCGGTTCGCCTGATTGAATATATGATGGGCCATCTTCACTGAGGCCGACTTTTACCCGCAGGCGGAGAAGACATCCATGCAGACAAAAACCGGTATTAAACTCGCGATTGCGGCCGGCATTATCCTTGTGCTCTACGTCGTCAATATGATTTATTTCTCGCTGAAGCCGTCACAGTTCGTGCTGCAGCGCAGCATCGAGGGCCCCCCCGGCCTGATGGCGGTCGACACGCTCGCCCGGCTGATGGAGCGTGAGCTGGACGGCCCGGGCGGCTGGCTGCCCAATGATATCGCGCTGTCTCCGGGCTGGCTGCTCGACAACCGGCCCGCTTTTCAGCTCGGCGTGCTTGAGGTGGTGCGCTACGGTGCGCATGCGCTCAGGGACAACCTCTCGCGCCAGCGGACGACCGACACGATTGACCCTGACTGTGATGGTGCTTTTACGAGTTTCAGCAACGATCCCGGGCGCTGGATCATGCCATCGGCTGAAACAAAATACCGGCGCGGAATTGAATTTCTTGACGCCTATGCCGGAAATTTAAAACAGGGCAGTGCGCATTTTTATCCGCGCAGCGATGATCTGATTACCGTGCTTGAGCGCTACGCATCACTGCTGGGGGGGGCCACCACCAGGCTTCTGAATGCGTCGCGGCCGGTCCGCAGTGACACCGGGGAAAACCGCGCCCCGCATGAGTCGGTTGCCTGGCGGCATATTGACGACAATTTTTATTATGCCCAGGGCGTCGGCTACGGGCTGTATCATGTTTTTCAGGCGCTTGAGCTCGATTTTGAGAAGGTGCTCAGCGATAAAAACAGCGACGTGATCACACGAGAAATTATTGCCTCGCTTGAGGAGTCCTATTTTGAACCCGTTCTCGTCACCAACGGCAGCCGCAGCGGGATTCTGGCCAACCACAGCAATAATCTGCGCGTGTTCCTGGATGACGCCCGCCAGAAAATAAATTCTTTGATAACAATGCTCGAACAGGGTTAACTGCCCAATCTGTATCGATTGCCGTGGAGCTTTTCCCCGGACAGCAGCATGAGACCAGCTGCTTAGAAAACAGGGCGTCATGGGCAGTGCAGTGCGGTTATGTCCCGGTTCGTATGGTCCTGTTTGCACGGGTGATGGGGATGCGTTCAGCCCGCCGCACATGCTGCTGCCGGTCATCGGCCCGCTCCCGTGCGGTAGCGGCGGAAGCGCTTTTGGCGTTCTGCCGGGAGCGGGGCGGATTTTAAAACCGCTGAACATTCCCCGGTTTGTCCTGCACGTGTTTGTAACCCCGGCTGTCTGCGTTGTGCGCCTTGAAATCGCCCGGTCTGCGCGTTTTGCGCGGGCGTTGACAATCACGCCCATTGCGGCCGGCTGTATGCGGGGATCCTGCGCCCATGGATTTTGTGCCTATAACGGTGTTCGGCGTGCTGGCCTGTTCGCATGCGGCTCCTGCGGCCGCATGACAGTACCGCCGCTGCGCCAGTATGGTCCTGCCGGCTGATCAGATGCCGTTCCTTTATCACTGAACACACGACAGAGAAAACCCCTGGCGTGTCAGGCCTGACGTCGATTGCCTTTGGCGTTTGGCCTGCAGTGATACTATTTGACACGCAAACAGTGATGGCTTATGGTACAGGCTTGATAACTGCGCCTGTTTTTAGGGCACGCTCGGGTCTTTTGTGCCGCTGCATGCGCCGGGTTTCCGCCCCTGTGAAGGATGAGTGCTGGTATGGGTTGCATTCAGGTTCTCTCCGAACTTGTCATCAACAAAATCGCCGCCGGTGAGGTTGTTGAGCGGCCGGCCTCCGTCGTAAAGGAACTGCTGGACAACGCGCTTGACGCAGGCGCGTCGACGATTCTTGTTACGGTCAGCCACGGGGGCAAAAGCCGGATTCGCGTCACCGATGACGGCCGCGGCATGGATGAAGCCGATGCCCGCGCCTGCCTGATACGGCACGCGACCAGCAAGATCCGCTCGCTTGATGACATACAGGGCATTGCGACCATGGGGTTTCGCGGAGAGGCCCTGCCGAGCATCGCGTCGGTCTCGCGCCTGACCATCACCACCCGTCAGGCCGGCGCAGATGTCGCCACGATCGTGCAGGCCGGCGGGAGCGAGCCCCCGCGCGTCAGCCGGGGCGTGCATGCGCAAGGCACCACCATCGACGTCGAGGATTTGTTCTTTAACACGCCCGCGCGGCGGCGGTTTTTGAAGTCCGACACGGCTGAGTACGGCGCCATTGCCGAGATGTTCAGCACACTTGCACTGAGCCGCCCCGATATCAGTTTTATTTTGCACAAAGGCGATCTTGAAGCGGCCGGCTACCCGGCCTGCGCCACGCGACGGGAGCGCGTGTCCCAGGTGCTCGGCGATGAATTCGCGGAGCACCTGCATGATTTTGAGCTGCGCGCGGGAGCTTTCACGGCGCAGGGCTTTCTCGGTTCGCCCGATTATACGCGCGTCAACCGCACGGGCCAGAAACTGTTTATCAACGGACGCCCGGTTGTATCTCCGGCGGTCAATAATGCGCTCAGCCGGGCCTATGACGAGTTTCTGCCCGCGCGCCGGTTTCCGGTGGCGGTATTGTTTTTTGATATTTCCCCGGACAGTATCGATGTAAATGTGCACCCGGCCAAGCGGGAAGTGCGCATCCGCAATGAACGCGAGTTTCTTGAGCAGTTTACCGGCGCTGTGCGCGCAGAACTTCGCAGGCGCGGATTTCACATTCAGCCGGCGCCCGCACCTGAAGTTCCGCGGCCCCCTGATTTTCGCGCGGGTGAAACGCGCGCCCCGTACCTGCATGAGCGGGGCGCGCAAACATCGTGGCGGGTTCCCGACACCGCGCGCCCGTTCATTGACAGCCGTCCGGATGTCCCGCGCATGTCCGCAGAGCAGCCGCTGCTTGAGACGCACGAGCCGGCGCTGCCCTTTGACATGACCCGGATCGTGGGGCAGCTGCACGCCTGCTACATTGCTGCTGAATCGCGGGACGGATTTTTCCTGGTTGATCAGCACGCAGCGCATGAGCGGATCGTGTATGAGGAACTGCTCGCGGGCATGCAGCGCGGAAAGCCCGCTGTGCAGCAGCTGCTGTTCCCCGCTGCCTTGAGCCTCGGCGATCAGGAGTCGGCGGTCCTGCGCCAGGACCGCGAATTGTTTGAAGCCATGGGGTTTGACGTAGAGGACCTGGGCGGGGGATCATTCTCAATTAACGCGGTGCCGGTTTGCCTGACCGACAGCGATGCCGCGGCCCTTGTGGCCGACTGCCTGCACGAATTGCTTGAGCGCAGCCGGCCGGCATCCTTTGATTCCCGCAATCAGGCGGTGGCCGCGGCACTGGCCTGCAAGACCCGTGCGGTCAAGTCCGGCCGCACGCTGGACACGGCCGAGCAGCTGCACCTGGTGCGCAGGCTTGCCGCCTGTGATAATCCGCATGCCTGCCCGCACGGACGTCCGACATTCATCAGGATCGGCGGCGCGGAAATTGAAAAACGCTTTAAGCGAACCTGAGGTTCGCATATCCAAACCACCGGCACAACAGGGAGGCCTGCGGTATGAGTTTTGACAGGAGTGTTACAACCCTTATCCGGCCGGACATCCAGGCCCTGGGCGCCTACCACGTGCCGGACGCCGGCGCCATGATAAAGCTCGATGCCATGGAAAATCCGTATCCGCTGCCCGGGCCGCTGCAGAAGCAGTGGGCCGCCGTGCTTGCAGAACCGGCGGTGAACCGCTACCCCGACCCGCGTGCGCCGGAGGTAAAAAAGGGGTTGCGCGCGGTGATGAGCATACCCGATGAGTTCGATATCCTGCTGGGCAATGGATCGGATGAGCTGATCCAGATGATGTGCCTTGCGATCGCCGGTCCCGGCCGTGTCGTCATGGCCCCTGAGCCCGGTTTCGTCATGTACGCCAACCTGGCCCGCATCACCGGGCTTGATTATCACGGCGTTGCGCTGGGCGGCGATTTCAGCCTCGACCTGCCGGCCATGCTTGATGCGCTGGGAAAACACAAGCCGGCCCTGCTGTTCCTGGCCCAGCCCAATAACCCGACCGGTAATCTGTTCGCCCCTGATCAGGTGCGCGCCCTGGTTGAGCATGCACCGGGCCTCGTTGTGATCGATGAAGCCTATACCCCGTTTTGCGACAGCGACTATCTGGGGCTGGCGCGCGAGTTTGAGCATGTCCTGATCATGCGCACGTTTTCAAAAGTCGGATTGGCCGGGCTGCGGCTGGGCTTTCTGATCGGACGGCCTGCCTGGCTCGCAGAGTTCGACAAGGTGCGCCTGCCCTATAATATTAATGTCCTGACGCAGGCCGGGGCTGCGTTCGCACTGGAACACTTCGGGGATTTCAGGGCGCAGGCCGCCCGCATCAGAAACGACCGGGCGTCTTTGACGCAGGCATTGCAGGCGCTTGCGCGCCTTGAGGTATTCCCGAGCGAGGCGAATTTCGTGCTGGTGCGGACCCTCAAGGCCGATGCCCGCCGCGTGTGCGCTGAGCTGGCGCAGCGGGGCATTCTTATAAAATGCCTTGACGGCGCCCATCCGCTTCTGCGCGGCTGCCTGCGCATCACGGTTGGAACCCCGGAAGAAAACACCCGCTGCGTGGCTGCCCTTCGCGAAATACTGTAATGCGTCCCCTGTCGATCGGTTCCCTGCATCTTTCCGGCTGCGCCCTGCTGGCGCCGCTTGCCGGCATCAGTGATTTGCCCTACCGCCTTGTAAACCGGCGCCACGGCTGCGGTTTTGCTTTTACCGAGATGATCAGCGCGCGCTCGCTTGTCAATGACAGCCGCCGCACGCTGCGCATGCTAGCGCTTGACAGACGGGACCGGCCGCTGGGCGTGCAGCTCGTGGGCAGCGACGCGCAGGTGCTCTGTCGTGCCATCGAGCTGCTTGCCCCCTTCACGTTTGACCTGGTTGATCTGAATGCGGCCTGCCCGGCGCGCAAGGTTGTCGGGGTCGGTCAGGGCGCGGCCCTGATGCGCGATCCCGCCAAGCTGGAGCGCCTGCTGCGCGCCATGGTCGCGGCCTCCACTGCTCCGGTAACCGTCAAAATCCGTTCCGGCTGGGACGCATCATCGCGGAACGCCCTTGAGGTTGCGCAGCGCGCCCAGGACGCCGGGGTGCAGGCCGTGATTATTCACGGCCGCTCCCGCAGCCAGGGCTACGGCGGGCGCGTAGGCTATGATGTCATCGCGCAGGTAAAGCAGGCGCTCGCCATTCCCGTGATCGGCAGCGGCGATGTCTTTTCAGCTGTCCATGTTCTTGAAATGCTTTCGCGCACCGGGTGCGATGCTGTCACGGTTGCGCGCGGCGCGCTGGGCAATCCCTGGATATTTGAAGAAATTCAGGCAGCGCTTGCCGGCGAGCCGCCTCCTCGGCGGCCCGGCCCGGACCAGATCTGCGCGTGCATGCAGGAACATCTTGACATGAGCGTTGATCTGTACGGCGAGGAGCTCGGCATCAAGCACTTCCGCAAGTTTTTCGGCTGGTATACACGGGGATTTTACCGCATCCGGCCCCTGCGCAGCGCGGCATTTCAGTGCCGCACCCGCGCGGAGCTGGCCGCGATTATCGACCGGCTTAAAAGTTCCCGCATCGATCCCGGCTGCTCTTTTCACCTTGGGCCGTCTGATTATGAGGGCCTGGCTGGCTGTTGAAAGTAATTCTGCGGTTGATGGTTATTGCTCTCGGGTTGTAAAACCAACTGCAGAGCAGTCGGACGAAGTGCTTGAAGCGCGGGATACGGGGGCATATTTTTGCAGGGGCAGGCCCCTGTGCCTGCCCTGGTAGAGCCGGGCGGCAGGCCGCTCCCGCTGTACTATTCCGCTGACCGTAGCGTGGAGAATGCTCACGGGGCTCGGGTCAGTCCTGGCCCAGCGGCAGGGCCTCGTCAATGAGCATGATCGGTATATCGTCCCGGACGGGATAGATAAGCCGGCAGGCTGTGCAGACAAGCCCGTCCTGCTGCGCATTGAGCGCTATATCACCCTTGCATTTCGGGCAGGCCAGAATTTCGAGCAGTTCCTTGCTGATTGCCATACATCCATCCTTTTAAAAGTATACTCCAAAGTGTGCCATGAATTACAGCATACTTCGGCTTGTGCGGCAATTCAAAATTAACAACCCGGCATGCCGGCCCGGCAGGGCACTGCATGCTTTTTGCCGCAGCAGGCGACGGAGCGTTGAACGCGCCGCAGGCGTGTGGTAGGATAAGCATACGACGTGCCACATTGAACGCACACGCATGAGTATTCAGACTTCAACTGCGCAACAGATTGTCAGCGCCTTGTGCGTTGTGCCCGAGCGCTCCATGCGCGCTCACCTGCTGATTGAAAAGCTCTGCACGCTTTCGCCGGAGCATGTTGCTCGCCTGCTGCAGACAATTATTACAGAGGCCGCAGCGCGCAGGGGCGGCTACTGCCTCGTGCTTGAGGCGTTGAGCGTGCCGCAGCTCACGCTCAGGGCGGGCAATGCGTTCATGAGCGATGTGTATGTTGCTGCGCGGCAGGCGGGGTTCGAAGAGCTTTTGCGCATACTCTCGCGGCCCGGGCTTGGCAGGGCATGTGATGACAGGCACGAAACCGGCGCAGATGAAATTCCTTCAGGCGTGCGGGTCGCCATGGCCCGAAGCGGCAACCGCCAGCAGCTTTCCCGCATGCTGAGCGATACCAATCCGCTGGTTATCAGAACCCTTCTGAACAATCCGGCGCTGACTGAATCCGATGTGCTCAAGCTCAGTTCGCGCCGCCCGGCTGCCGCGGATGTGCAGCGCGAGGTCTATCACAGCCGGAAGTGGTCGGCGCGCTACAGCGTCAAGAAGGCCCTGGTGCTGAACCCCTACACGCCGACCGACATCGGCATGAAAATCGTGCATATGCTTATGATTCAGGACCTGCGCACCATTGCCGAAAGCCGTGACCTGCACCCCTGGCTGCGCGAGACCGCGCTGCAGTACCTGCGCCCGGAAGACGCGTATGTGATTGAGGATGAAGAAACCGAAGGCAGCGACGAAGAGGGCAATCCGGCCGATTAGATTTTTACACTTCGGCTGATTCCTGCTACACTGCACTGCATGTTCGCGCAGAGAGTGGCAGGATGTACACACCGGGAAAGACGAGTATGACGCTGTATGACAAGATAGCCGCCGGCGAGCGCATCGGCGCCGGGGAGGCCGCGCACCTTCTGGCAGAGGGTGATCTGCTGCAGCTGGGCCGCCTTGCCGATGAGCGCAGGTGCGCGCTGCATCCCGGCAACACGGCCACCTTCCAGATCGACCGCAACATAAATTACACCAATATCTGCGAATGCCGCTGCCGGTTCTGCGCCTTTTTTCGCGAAGCCGGCGCGCCCGATGCCTATCTGTTAAGCGTTGAAGAGGTGCTGGCCAAGACCGACGAGGCCGTGCGCCTGGGCGCCACGCAGGTCATGCTGCAGGGCGGCCTGCATCCCGGCCTGGGCCTCGAGTATTTCGAGGAGCTGTTCCGGGCCATTAAACAGAAATTTCCGGTTATCATCCATTCGCTTTCGCCCCCTGAGGTGCAGCACCTGGCGCGGCGCACAGGGTTTGGCCTGAAAGAGCTTCTGCAGCGGCTGCGCGCTGCAGGGCTTGACAGCATGCCCGGCGGCGGCGCAGAGATTCTCTCCGACCGGGTCCGCCGCGAGATAAGCCCGCATAAAATCTCAAGCGCGCAGTGGCTGGCCGTGATGGAGGCGGCACACGCTATCGGCATGCATACAACCGCGACCATGATGATCGGCAGCGTTGAGACGATTGATGAGCGCGCGCGGCACCTGGAGCTTGTGCGCAGCCTGCAGGACCGCACGGGCGGTTTTCGCGCATTTATCCCCTGGACGTTCAAGCCCGGCAACAGCGACCTTGAGCCGGCTGCCGAGGTGTCGGCCTTTGACTACCTGCGCCTGCTGGCGGTCGCACGCATCTATCTTGACAACATCCCCAACATACAGGGATCCTGGCTGACGCAGGGCCGCGATGTCGGGCAGGTCTGTCTTTATTTCGGGGCCAATGACCTGGGAAGTATCATGCTTGAGGAAAACGTGGTGGCCGCGGCCGGCGCGCGCAACAGCATCACCGAGCAGGAAATGGTTGCGCTTATCAGGGGTGCCGGCAGGGTGCCGAAGCAGAGAAACACCCGTTATGAAATCGTGAAAGAATATCCCGGGCCCGCGGAGACCTAAGAGACTTTTTACGCAGGCTGTTCAAAAATATCCGGATGCAGGGCGTGCGCAGTCATGATTTGCAGGGGCACGGCATGCCGTGCCCCTGCGTGCGTTGCGGTCACAAATGACGGGGACAACGAAGGTGATGGCCTGATTCTTAAACAGCCGGTTAAACCACCACAACCGAGTTATCGCAGTCTCCGAACGCGCTGGGCACGTATTTATCCGCGGCCCAGTCATTTTCCCAGTACATGTCGTCGATCAGGTAGCGGAACTGATACTCGCGCCCCCGCTCAAGCTCAATGGTCATGCTGAAACTGCCGTCCTTGCGGCGCTTGAGCTGATGGGCGTAGATGTTCCAGTCATTGAACTCCCCGGCAACACAGACGGAGCGGGCATCCTTGACCGCTTCATGCGGAAGGCTGAACGTCACCTTGCAGGTGTTTTTGGTGTTGCTGAAGGTTTTTTTCATGCCGTTTGTGCCGGTTTTTACTGTTACGGCCGGGGCCGGTTTTTTTTTCGGAGCCGCGGCCGCAGCAGGCGATTTTGCCCGGGCAGAGACTTTTGTTGCCTCTTTTGCTTTTGTTGTAGCCATGATACGCACCTCGTGGGAAGGAATGGCGATTGCTTTTTTGAGCCTTTTATTAAAGTTTAATATATTTTGTTGCCAGAGGGGATATGTAAGTTCTGCTTAGCATTAAAATATTCCCCGTGCAACAGTAAAAACATAAAGGATTTTATGTGAACATGTTCAGAGGGTGCGCGGGCAATGCTGTTTCAGCGGGACAGATGGGGGGCTGTCAGCCCGCCTTATCGCGAAATCCAAGCATGCGCCTCACAGCGCGAAACTCCGGGGTAAAGAGCTGGTCGCTGCCGCGCACGGTCAATTGCTCTTCCCGGGGGGTGCCGGCTGCTGCCCTGATACAGGTAAACAGCGTGAAGAGCGCAGGCTTGCCCGCGCGGGGAATAATATCGATGCCGCGCCGGAGGCTGAACCCGGTCGCGGCTGCCGCCGCATTGACGCGCTCCTTATAGCGGGTGGGATATGCCGTGATAAAGCGGGCCTGAGCATCCGCGTGCGCGGCAGCGGCCTGGAAATAATCCTCAATACATCCTTTTGTTTCAAAGCGCACGCGGGCCCTGTCAGGATCCGGACTCAGCGGCCCCTCGCGGAATTCATAATAGGGCGGCGATGAGGTGATAAAGCTGAAACGCTTTTTTAAGCTCAGCGTACGTACGTCGGCATTAATCAGCTTGAATCGGCTGTCGAGTTGATTGGCGCCAAGGGAAAGGCGCGCGCATGCGAGCCGCTGTTCGGCCACTTCAATGCCGATGCCGCCCAACCCGGGGCAGCACCACAGAATAATCATTGAAACAGCGCACAGCCCGCAGCCGAGATCAAGAAACGCCGGCACGGCTACCGGGTATTCGCGCAGCTCCCGCACGGCCAGCCAGGCCACCAGCACGTCATCGGTCGTGTAGCGCTGCCCCTGCTCGGGCTGGCAGATGACAAGACCGCCTGAAATCCGGTCGGTGCGCATGGCAATGGGCGGGGCTGCTGCGGCGGACGCGCTTCGCGAGTCCACCTACGCTTCCTCCACGACAACAGTTTTTCCGCCCATGCCCTGCGTGATGCCGATGGCGATATAGACGGCGTCAGCTTCGCCGGTGTTGTGCATGGTATGCACCGCTGCCACGGGAACCAGAACCGCATCCCCGGTGTCCAGCTCAGCGCTCGTGCCCGCGATATCGATGCGCGCGCTGCCCTGCACGAGGATGAATATTTCCTGCATGTCTTCATGCAGGTGGGCCTGGAATGATTTTCCTGCCGGCAGCAGGGCCCAGTTGATCATCTGCACCCGGCCCTCGATAAGGTCGCCGGCCCGCAGCAGCACTTTTTTGAGCACGCCCGGCGCATCGGGCCGTTCATGGCTGGCGGGAATGTACGCGATGCCGTCTCCCCTGACGATATGCATGGCCTGGCCTTTCCTGATGGGTGCGCTGATGTTCAAGCCTGAACCGCATCATCAATAAATCCGGCCTGAAAGTCAAGCGGCAGGTGCCGGCCATCGCGGTGATTGCATTTGACGGGACCGCGAAGCCATATTATGATTCAGTGCATGGCGGTTTTTTCAGGCAGGCTCTATCGAAAAATCAAGCGTCTCACCGGCCGGGCGATCGGGGATTTCAACCTGATCGAGGACGGCGACCACATCGCGGTTGCCGTCTCGGGCGGCAAGGACTCCTACACCCTGCTGCATATCCTGGATGCGCTGCGCCGCCGGGCCCCGATCAGCTACCGCTTGACAGCCATCAATATCGATGCCGGATATCCCGGCTACCGCGCCGACATTATCGAAGAACATCTGCGCGAAAATGGGTTTGCCTGCCGCATGGTCGCAACCGACTGCGCCGGGATTATCAGGGAAAAGCTTCGGCCCGGCTCATCAATGTGCGCCTTCTGCTCGCGCCTGCGACGGGGTGTGCTCTACACCGAGGCGCAGGCAGCCGGCTGCAATAAAATCGCGCTCGGCCATCACCTGGACGACTTTATCGAAACCCTGCTGTTAAACCAGTTTTTCGTCGGCACCATTGCCGCCATGAGCGCGAGCATGCTCGCCGACAACGGCATCCACATGGTCATACGGCCGCTTGTATATGTGGAGGAAAAAGATATTGCCGCATTTTCGGCGGAACAGAATTTTCCGGTTGTCAGCTGCGCCTGCCCGATCGATGTGCGCACCGATGTCAACCGCAGACGCATGAAGGAGCTGCTGGCCCGGCTTCAGCAGGAAATTCCCGACATCAAGTACAGCCTGATTTCCTCGCTTGGCAATGTACAGCCGCGCCACCTGCTTGATAAGGCATTATCGCGCAGCGTACCATGAGTGCAGGCGGGAGTGCATAATGCGCAAACAGCCCCAGCTTGAAACCATTCTCGACAGCGTCGCCGACGGCGTGTTCACCATCAGCCTCGAGCGCGAGATAACCTCTTTCAACCGTGCTGCCGAGCGCATCACCGGCGTCAAACGCGAGCAGGCCGTGGGGCAGAAATGCTTTGACGTGTTTCACGCCAATATCTGCCAGGGCCGCTGTCCCATGGAAAAAACCCTGAAAACCGGCAGATCGATCATTGATCTGCCGGTGTCTATTCTGAATATCAAAGGCGAAACCGTTCCCATCAGCGTGAGCACGGCCGTGCTGAAAAACGAGCGCGGCGAAACCGTGGGCGGCGTGGAAACATTTCGGGACCTTTCCGACATTGAAGAGTTGCGCCGTGAGCTGACGCGCCAGTACAGCTTCGGCGACATCATCAGCAAGAATCACGAAATTATAAAACTCTTCGGGGTGCTGCCCGACATCGCCCGCAGTTCAAGCACCGTGCTCATCGAGGGCGCAAGCGGCACGGGCAAGGAGCTGTTCGCCCGTGCCATTCACGCCTGCGGCCGGCGGCCTGAGGGCCCTTTTGTCGCGGTCAACTGCGGAGCCCTGCCGCAGGCGCTGCTTGAATCCGAGCTGTTCGGCTACTGCAAAGGGGCCTTTACCGATGCAAAGGCCGATAAACCGGGCCGGTTCGCACGCGCCCGGGCCGGCACGCTGTTTCTGGACGAGATCGGCGAGCTGCCACTTGACCTGCAGGTGAAGCTGCTGCGCGTTTTGCAGGACGGTGTATTTGAGCCGCTTGGCGCTTCAAAACCGCAAAAGTCGGATGCCCGCATCATTGCCGCCACAAACCGTGACCTGACAGCGCTCATGGCTGCGGGCAAATTCCGCGAAGATTTATATTACCGCATCAATGTCATCAAGCTCAGCCTGCCGCGCCTGGCCGAGCGCCGCGAAGACATACCTTTGCTGGTCGAGCACTTTATAGGCCGCTTCAACGTGCGAACGGGCAGGCGCATCGCGGGTGTTGCCCCGGAGGTGCTGCGCCTGCTCATGCAGCATGATTTTCCCGGCAATATCAGGGAGCTTGAAAACATCATCGAGCATGCTTTTGTGCTGTGCCGGGGAAGGCTCATAACGCCCGAGCACCTGCCCCTGGATTTGCAGGGCTCCCGCAACGGGGCCGGGGTGTCCGGCGACAGCCCGCAGGCAAGCCTCAAGGATGCCGAGGCCGCCGTCATCCGCAGCCTGCTTGCCGAGCACGGCGGCAGCCGGGCAAAGACAGCCCGCGCGCTCGGCATCGACCCCAGCACCCTGTGGCGCAAGATGAAACGGCTGGGCATCAGCGCATAGCGCAGCTGTCATGTGCCATGCAGCCCCTGAGATTATTTCCGGCTCTTCGGGCTTTTTGTACCGTTCAGACGGATACCCACGGTCTTTTTAAAAAAACTCCCCCTTTGGAAAAGGGGGCCGGGGGGATTTATACATTACATACATTCCCCCTTAACCGAGCTCGCCTGTAGCCTGCTTGACAGCCACCCATACCGATGTTACATATTGTGCATGAGCCGAAGTATCAGCACGCGAACCATTATTGCCCTTCTTGCCTGCCTTATGATCGGGTGGGCCTTTGTGTCCCTGCCGGTTGTTCACAAGCATCAGACGACCCAGCAGGTCCCCCTGCAGGATTATGATGCGGCCTGCTGCTTTTTAAAAGCAGGTAAAATATCTGCGGGCAACTCCAGCCAGTATGCGCTGGTCAGCGTTTATATGCTGTCGCTGCTGCTGTTTTTCATAGCGCTGCAGCCGCTTGTCCTGCGCCGCGTTGAAGAGACCATTCCGGTCCGCAGTATTTATACCCGCAAAGTTACCCCTCCCCGCGCACCTCCAGCCTGATTCCTTTTCATTAAGCATCACTCGTGTTGCATCGGATGCCGGGCCGCCCGGTTTGCGGCATCGTTTGTCCGCAACCGTTCGGTAACGGCGCTGCCAGTATTGTTTTGAAAAGGAGTCTTTATGTACAGGACAGCATACTATGCTGCCGGCATGGTGCTGCTTCTTGCTGTGTGTGTTGCAACAGCAGGGGCACAGGAGCCGGTTACCAGGCAGGAACTGGAAGCAATCAAACAGGAAATGCAGGAAATGCGCGCGCTGGTCGGCGAGCTCAAGGATGTTATCAAAGAGCAGCAGGGCGTAATCGTTGACTTGAAGAAGGATGTTCATGAGGCCGAGGGCGTCATTTCTGATTTGAAAAAGGATGTGCACGATCAAGAAAAGCTTGCGGCCCATGACGAGGAAGGCGAAGGCGAGCGTACCGGCGGGGACGACGATCATGGCCTTGAAGACCTGCTGGGTTCCATCAAGCCCCGGGTGAGTGTTACCGGTGATTTTCTGGCCAACCTGGGCGATGACAGCCACATGGAACATGAAACCGACCGGTTCGATCTGCGCGGGGTTGACCTGATCTTTACAGGGGAAATAGACGACAGGGCCAAAGCCGTGTTCAACTTTTCCTACCATGACGATGACGTGTCCCTTGAGGAAGGCTATCTCGATGTCTGGAAAATCCTGCCCTACAGGACCGATCTGCGCCTGGGCCGTTTCCGGGCCGATTTCGGCCTTTTGAACACCATTCACCCGCATGCCCTCACGCAGGTCGATTATCCGGCCATCTACCGTATTTATCTCGGCGAGGAAGGCTATATTGACGAAGGCGTGGGATTGTCCGGAAAATTTCCCTCGCTGTGGGAAAGCCCTTTTGCCTGGAGCCTGCAGGTGCTCAACGGCAAGCGCCATGAGCATGGCGATGAAGACGGCCATGACGACGAAGATGAAGAGTATAAGCGGCTGAAGGATTTTGACGACGTGGTCTATGTCGCGCGGCTCAAGCATGGTTTCCGGCCGGCAGACAACCTTGCATTCGACTGGGGGATCTCGGGCCTGACCGGGCGCTTTGAGGATGACGAGGACTCGCCGCGCTACTATCTCGAGGGGCTCGATCTGACCACAACCTGGCAACCCTTTGGCCACGAAGACTTCAGGCGCCTGCGCTGGCAGACGGAAGCGTTTCTCTCGCAGGTCGACGGCGGCGAGGGCGATGAGAACGCGCAGGGTTTTTACAGCTTTCTGGACTACCGCTTCAGGCCGAAATGGTCGGCCGGCCTGCGCTACGACTATGCCCAGCTGCCGCTTGACCGCAGCGACCACCTGCGCGAGTATTCA